>JAJZYA010000024.1 GCA_021806285.1 bacterium
TAATTAATCGTTTTGATTATGACGGTGATTACGGAACTGTTTTAAATAGATTTCTTATGCAGGCTGCTATTAATCATCCTCTGACAATATATGGGACTGGTGGCCAGACACGAGCATTTATTCATATATCCGACACCGTTAAATGTATTAATTTAGCCATCAATAATCCTCCCCAAAAAGGAGAAAGGACTTCTATATTTAATCAAGCTACTGAGACTAGAAGGCTAAGTGAATTAGCTGACCTAATATCTAAGAAAACATCAGCTAAAATTAGCTATGTAGATAATCCTAGAAAAGAAGATTCCAAGAATGATTTAGTTGTCGATAATTCCAGATTCCTAAAGTTAGGTTTAAACCCCACAACCCTAAATGAGGGACTAATGGAAGAGGTGAGTGATATAGCCCTAAAATACAAAGATAGAGTCAATCTAAAAACCATTTATCCAACAAGTAGATGGGTTAAATAAGTTATTTAGATTTTTTTAAACCACTGATATGATCTTTTTTTAAGATCTCTAATTGATCCTCTATTAATGATCTATTAATTCTAATTAAATCTGCAATGACTCCGAGGGTAAAAGAAATAAATGAAGCAATAAGAAGAATTGCTCCTAAAAGCAGGGACTGTAAATGATGGGCCCCATATGGATTCTTGGTCGAAATTACGAGATACAAATAGTGAACAATTGGAATTAATCCTAATACCAAAAAGAATGCTCCTAGGCTAAAGAAGAGGGCATAGGGTCTGTACATTATAAAGGCTCTTACGATTGTTACTGAAGATTTTCTGATGTGTTGCCAAGATGATTTAAATTGTCTTGAATTACGTAGTTTCGGGTTGGTTTTAATAGGAATAATGACAATTTTATGGCCTTTATGAGCAGCTTGAATAGTGGTTTCGGTTGCCCAACTATAATCAGCGACTGGGTTAAGTTGGATGGCTGCTAATTTTGAATATGCTCTGAATCCACTTATAGCGTCTGGAACATTTGTCCCTGCGGCGATATTTAAAATAGCTGTACCAAGTTTTTGAAAGAACTTTTTTGAAGTTGAAAAATGTTCAATCGTTTGAGTTTGACGATCACCAATGACTAAATCAGCCTCGTTATTTAAGATTGGCTTAACTAGATCTGGAATTTTTTCTTGGGGGTATTGATTATCACCTTCGGTTAAAACGATAATATCAGCACCCATTTCCAAGGCTCGATTTAAACCGTGTCTAAACGATCGACTTAAGCCTTGATTTTTAGTGTGGTGAATAAAGTGTTTAACACCTAATTTTTTAGCAACCTCGACAGTTTTATCGGTACATCCATCATCTATTAACAATATTTCGATTTGATCAACTTTTGGTATAGATTTAGGAATCGTTTTAATAACCAACGGTAAAGTTTCTTCCTCATTAAGACAAGGAATCATAATTACTAATTTCATAAATCACTCTTATTTATACTAATCCGATATTATACCTTAATATCTGATCATTAAAAAATCTGACTTTAATTTACTTCAGCTAAATATTAATTAAAAAACCAAACATGAGAATTATAAGTTTTCTTTCCCTTGATAATTACTTTTTTGGTAATCTTTTTGGCTATTTTAGTTATTCTGGTAACTTTTTTGCTATGAATATACCACGTGCTATCACTACGTATAATATAAGTAAGAGCTCCACCACCCTGTAGAAACAATACTAAAACTATTAAAGATAAGATAGTCTTAAGAAAAGGTTTTGACTTAAATAAATAATAAGAGCCTTTTAATATCAAGCCTAATAGAAGGATTAACATTGGTATTAAATATCTGCCATTCATATTCTCTAATACAGCTGTATATTTATAAGTTATATATCCTTGAACGATAAGAGCAACAATATAAATTAAACTAATCAAAAACAAGAGCTGAGCATAATCATCATCTTTAAGAATTTTTTTAAAATATTTAACAAGAATAAAAATGCCATATATTCCCAAGATTGCCCCAATCGCACTTGGTAATGGTAGGGGTGGATAATTCTTAAATTCTTGCTTAGGACCATTGATAGCAAAGAATAGTCTATACCACATCCAATACGACCATTGACCCAGATAAAAAATAATATTCGTTGAGGGAGTGGCTTTACCTTTAATTACTAGTTGGTGTCTATCAAAATTTGCCTTCCAGACACTGTAAGAAGAGCAGGCTTTATTACTTAATACTTGACTACAGCTTGGCGAAACAGAATGATATTTAACTAAATTATAACCGTCTCTTTGAGCGAAAGACCCTAAACTTATTAGAATAAATACTATAAAAACAATTTTTAAAATTAGATTGGTTTTAACAAAACTATCAGATAATGATTTAAAAAATATGCTTAGTTTTTTAAAGTTTTTAAGAACTTGATAAATTAATATAAGAACGATTGCCAGATACATTGGCAAAAATGCGTATTTAACTAAGGAGGTTAAGGTAGCTAATATTAGTAATCCTCCAATCGTTACAAAATTAGCGTTTTTATTTTTTAGTTCGTCTATGATCCTAAAACTAAGTAGTACATTTAGAGGGACTAATAAAAACAGTAAGTCGTCGTAATTAATCTGGCCGGCAAGTTGAGGCACAATCGGTATTAAAATAAAAAGTAAAATAGTTAAATTTGCTAAAGCTTTAGATATTCTAAATCTAAGTAGTACCTTTCTAAAGAAATATAGTCCTCCCGTAAAGAAAGCTATATCAATAAGCCTTAATATTATAATTTGGTAAATCTGAGTTTTAACAAACATTTCAATCAGTCTATACGGCCAGCTCATCAAATATTGATACAAGAACGAGGCATGTCTGGCCACCGCCCCATAGGCATTAGCATTAGGTGGTTGAGACGTTAAATAGGGTGAAATATAATGCGAATAAATCTTAATTAGTCCAAAATGAAAATTCTCATCAAAAGCCTGAGGATAGGCAGCGGTTAAAGCTATTAAAGCTGATTCCATTACGAAAAGTACTAAAACGAATATAAAGAATTTATTACTACTTAAGACTTTTCTAACTATTTTAATAGTTCTATTTTGCATTAATATTCAAGATTATCCTTAATGAAACTTAAAATATTCTAAATAAAGAATCATTTTTTGAGTTAAAATACCATTATGTTTAAAAAACTAATAAAGTTTAAACCTCTAATTAGTATTCTTATCATTTTAGCTACTATATTGGCCGCCGTCTACTATTTATCGAATCATGAGAATTTACTTACTAATTTAACTAAAATCTCACCCTTTATAATCATTTTTGTTCTTTTTTTATATATTTTAATGCTTTTTGTGTTGGTGGGTGTCTTTCATTTCACCGTAAGACTACTTAATGTTAAATTGAATCTTAAAGACAACATACTTCTAAACTGTTATTCAATATTTATGAATTTTTTTGTCCCCGGTCAAACAGGACCCATATATAGAGGATATTATCTCAAAACGAAACATAAGATTAGAGCAATCGATTTTACTTTAGCTACCGCTATATATTTTGCGATTTATATAATTATTTCAGTCTTGTTTATATTATTTGGGAGTCAATCTGTAGTATTAGCTTCTGTGGCATCATTTATCTTTATTTTAGGAATAATATTTTCTGTAAAAGTTTATTTGAACAAAGAAAATTCCAAATTAAAAATAAGCGGGAGAAATATTACCGGCTTAGTGTTTATCACTATAATTCAACTATTTTTACAGACTATGATCTATTTCATTGAACTTCATAGTGTCGATAAGACGGTTTCTTTAAGTAGCTCTTTAACTTATAGCGGAAGTGCAGCCTTAACAATTTTTGTATCACTTACACCAGGAGCAATTGGCATAAGAGAAGGTTTTTTAATATTAACTAGACATTTAAGTCATTTATCTAATTCTACGATTATTTTAGCAAATATTATTGATCGCTCAGTATTTATCCTATATCTACTAATTATCGGACTTTTAATATTAGTTTTTCATATAAATAAGAGAATTAATTTAAGAGAGAAGGAAAAAACTCTCAGCCAATAATCAGTGAAAGAGATTTATCTATTAATCATGACCATATGAAAAGAAAATTTAATAAAATACTTAAAGCAATCAATAAAAAAGAATTTCTGTTTGCATTCCTATTGACCTTGAGTTTGGTTCTTTTAGTTTTCTTAATGGGTTACTACAACAATAAAGTTGTAATTAAGAATCCTGACCCTAAAGCCCATTATTTACTTGAACCCAACAATCCATTGAGTATTTTATCTAATTGGGATGGTCCTAATTATTTAAATATAGCTAGAAATTCCTATACTAATGCATCTCAAACCATATTTCTTCCTCTTTACCCAATTCTAATACATTTACTAAATACTATCGTTCACTCTTATTTAGATAGCGCTTTAATAGTGTCCTGGATTTCATTATTTTTTGCGCTTTATTTTTATACAAAAATAATAAAAGAAGTCTTTAATAAAAAGGATAATTTTTCAGTTTTAAATTATTTACTGTTCTTTATATTCTTTCCGACTGCAGTATTTTTAGTCGCAACGTATACGGAGAGTTTATTTGCTTTCCTCGCACTAGCGGCAATATACTTTGCTCTCAAAAAGCGTTACCCACTAAGTGCTCTTTGTTCCTTTTTGCTAGCTATTACGAATGTTGATGCTGCATTAGTAATTTTCTTTATACTCTTAATAATGATCGAAAATAAAGCTAGTATCAAAAAAATGGTTGGTTACATATTAGTTGCTGTTTCTTCCTTAATATACTATTTGACTTATCTAAATTATAAATTTAATTCTCCATTGGCTTTTTTGGCTTCTCAAAAGAAACAAGGCTGGCTTAATCACAATTATTTGGAGTTAATTACTGGGTTAAATCCATTTAGTTTAATATTCTTAATTTTACTTATTTTTTCTATAAAATACTGGTGGAATAAAAGAAAAAGCTTTAGTATTTATAGTTTTTTATTTCTCCTTATACCTATTTTAGGTAACCAGTTTGGTGGCTTTAACAGGTACGTTTTAATGGCTTTCCCGATGCAATTAATGCTCTACGACTATTTAAAAAACAAACCAAAACTTTACACCTTTAGTTTAATAGTAACCACTATTTGCTGGTCGTATTTTGTTTTTCAATACGTTGCCGGTTATGTTGGCGGATAACTAATTTTTATTAAAAAATATACTGTAGTAACATTTACTGCATCCTAAACTTATTATTAGCAAACTTTAATCTTTTTTTAATATTTATTGATGCTTATGGATGATATATTTTATGAGCATTTTTATCCTTATAGGTGGCTAATATCTAAAGGAGAAAATATGTTAAAAATATTAAGAAAAAAAATTTCAATAATATATATAGTTTTAGTAAGCTTTTTAATAAATGAGGGCACGATTTATGCTTCTAGCCCTAGTCCGAGCGTTAATCAAATTTCTAGTTTTATAAAAGGGATTATTCAAATTATGGCAGGATTAGCGGGGCTAGTCGCCACAGCCTATTTTGTTTTAGGAGGATTTAATTATATAACCTCTTCTGGTAACCCCCATCGTTTGGAAAAAGCAAAACGAACAATTTTCTATTCTGCCATTGGCTTAACCATAACGATTGCAGCTTTTGTAATATCTAGCATAGTAACTAATTTGGCCAATAGTTCCTTTGGGGGATAGTTCTTTGAATATTCTAATTCTAGCGTCAACTTACAGCAACGTAGAAAGTTCTCTTTCTCCTATTATTAAAACTTTCGGGGTAGTTGGTTCATTGCTAGCCGTCTTATTTTTGGTTATTGGAGGCTTCAACTATATTACGTCATCTGCTAATCCTGAAAAATTAGCAAAGTCTAAGAAAATTATAAAAAATGCCTTGATTGGTCTCGTAATAGTTATAGGAGCTAGCTTTATGAGTAGCTTTCTAATTAGTGCTTATGGTCCGGTCAACAACAACTCTACTTCCAGCATTCCTTCGATTAACGCTGTTAACCCAAATAAGTCTTCGAATGGTTTAATTGACGTTGTTCTTAAAACCATCAGTGGAGTATTAGCTAGCATTATTGAGACAGTTGGAATACCTTTTATTGCAGCCTTATCTTATTTTTTAAAATCTACTCCTTCCCCTACGGCTAATACGGCGGTCATGAAGCTTTGGTTAATTTGCCTAGGAATTGCCGATGGATTATTGGTGCTGGCGATTACGTTAATAGGTTTAAAAATTATTACATCAACCAGTTTGGGCTTTAAAAATATAGAATTAAAAGAATTACTTCCACAAATTTTAATAACTTTTATGGTTATGAACTTTTCAATATATCTTGTCGATTATTTGATTCAAATCTCTAATATTATGATCAAGGGAATTACTAATAGTAATGTTATAAGTAACTTTTGGAATGCTTTAGAAGCAATAGTAAAAACAACTAGTGGCTATAGTCTGGCAATACTTCTAATAATGTTAGTATTTTTGATACTGAGCATAATTCTTTTAATTTTTTACCTTGGAAGATTAATAACAATTTATTTAGGAGCTGTTTTATCTCCGATCGTTGTTCTCTGCTTTCTGATACCGGGATTTCGGGATTTTGCAGTTTCGATGATTAAAAAATATATTTCGGTTGTTTATGTTTTGTTTGTTCATGTTGTAATCATTGAGTTAGCCGCCTCCTTGCTTGTTGGTATATATTCGAAAAATACCAATCTAAGCCCTTTAATGGCTATTTTGCTTGGTCTAGCTTCATTGTTCGCTCTAATTAAGACCCAGGGAGTATTAGCCGAACTTGCTGTTATTAGTGTTGTTCCTAGGATGGCTCGTAAACTAGGCCAACGAATGGTTTTAAATTTAAGTTATGGAGGTTCAATGGCATTTAACTCCTTATCTCAAACTTTTTCTCAAAGAAATAATCCAGCCATCCAAAATAGCCCTTCTAGTACCAACAATATTGATACTAAAAGTTCAGTAGTTAATTCATCGTTAGGGGCAAATAGATGAGAAGTACAATAGTACCAGCTCAAATAACATCCGTTGAAGATAAAATCACTTCATTTCTAAATCTTAAGCAAATTGTAATCTTGATTATCAATTTAGTTTTAATCATGATTCAATTCCTCGTAATTCCGCCGTTCGTTAAGTTTTCTTTACTTAAGGTTTTGTTTAGTCTCATATTGAGTGTTCTTATAATTCCCCTGACTTTTAAATTTCAAGAAATTATCTTATTAGACTATCTAATTTTAATTGTAAGTTATAAATTAAGACCTAAAATATATGTTTTGATTAAAGACGACGACTTTTTAATAGATAGAGAACCTATTAAATTTAGTTCAATTTCTCAAAATGTTCTTGCCGGCAATTCCCAATTGTTCAAAAATCTAAATTTTTCTTATAGCTACGGTAAAAAAGGAGAGGTTTATGTTCAATTTCTTAAATAATAATAAATTGGGATCATCTAAAAAACAAATCGACATTTCTAATATTAAGGACGGTATTCTTAAAATTAACGATTTTAAATATCGTCAAATAATTCAAGTTTCATCTATTAACTTTCAACTCAAAAGTGAATTCGAACAAGACAATGTCATTGATAATTATGAATCCTTCTTAAATTCTATTAACTTCAATATTCAAATATTAATCCGAACTCGTCAGACTAATATTTCAGAATACTTAGAAAGTATTGATTCTAAAATTAAATCCGAACAAAATCCTATCTATCAACAACAACTAGAGGAGCAAAAGATATTCATTAAAGAACTCGTTAGATCTAATAAAATTTTAAATAAAACATTTTATTTGATTGTTCCTTTAAACTTAGCTTCTAAAACCGATTTTGAAAACATAAAACAGCAACTTAAGCTTCGAAGTGAACTAATTTCTAAGAATTTATCGAAATTAAATATTCCTTCCAATATTTTAAATAGTCTTGAAATAATTGATCTATTTCATAGTTTTTATAATTTTAACGAAGCTCGTCTATATCCAATTAAAACAATAAAGGATTTTGAGGATTTTAAGTCCTTAATAATTGAAAGGGTTTAATTATGAGTAAAATTACTAGTACTTTAATATTTAAAGGCAGGGAACATATTAGTGAGCGATTTTCTTATAGTGGCTTAAATGAAAATATTGATCACTTAGTTATAGATAATACTTATATTAGAACTCTTTATTTATCGGGTTTTCCTTTTGTAGCTAATAGCGGCTGGCTGGATGATTTAATAAGTTTTCCGTACGATTGTGATATTAGCTATCATTTTCAAGAAGTGGCTTCAGTTAATGCCCTTCCGAAACTAAATAGAAAAATTACAGAGCTTGAATCAATTAAAAGATCAATGATTACTGACGGTAAGATAATTGGTTCTGAAATTACTGATCCTCTCGAATCGGCTGTACTTTTAAGAGATAAAATCTTAAGAGGTCAACAAAAGTTATTTCAAATTGGAATATATATTGCATTAAGGGCTGAATCCCTTAGTGAACTTAATAAATTGACAGATATCTTAGAATCAACACTTGCTTCTAAATTATTTTTTGTAAAAATAGCTCGTTATCGTCAACTTCAGGGGTTGCAAACAATTTTACCAAGAGCCGAAGATGAGTTGGATATTAAAAGAAATTTGGATAGTAGCTCTTCAGCTCTAACTTTTCCTTTTATGTCCAATGAGCTTGCTCATAACGATGGAATCATATATGGAGTGAATAAAAGTAATAATTCCTTAGTTATTATTGATCGCTTTAAACTTCAAAATGCGAATTCAATAATTTTTGCACAATCAGGTAGTGGTAAAAGTTATTTGTCAAAAGTAGAAATACTCAGACAGCTTTGTGACGGCGTTAATGTCTTGGTAATTGATCCCGAAAATGAATACCAAGGACTGTGTGAATCAGTAAAAGGTTCTTATATTAAAATTTCGGCTTCCTCAAAAGATGTTATTAATCCTTTAGAAGTTTTAAAAAATAAAACCTCCAAAAAAGATATTAATCAAAATATTCAAGACTTAATATCTGTGATAAGTCTTATGACTGAAGGTCTAAGTAACGAAGAAAAAGCCACTCTAGATAAAGCTTTGGTAGAGCTCTATAAAGGATCTAAAAAAGATCCCTTACTTCAAGAATTATCTTCATTGCTGATTAAACTAAAACAACCTAAATTAGCTAAAAGATTAGAGAAATATGTCAGCGGATCACTTAAAGATATCTTTAATAAGAAAACTAACATCGATTTAAATAATCGCTTAGTAGTATTTAATATAAGGGAATTATCTGAAAATAT
>JAJZYA010000025.1 GCA_021806285.1 bacterium
AACTACTGCCTCTGGCTTAAAAGATTTGAAGAGTTCTTTTAATTCAAAATGGTTTTGGGCAATGTCTAATTTATAAAATGCTATTTTATTTTTTGAAAGTTTATTCCAAGTCTCTATTCTGGTATCAATATCTTGAATTGGAGTTAGAGAATTAGTCCCAAGTTCAATATCAATTTTTCTACGACTAAGATCATCTACTATTAAGATTTTATGACCCTTACTAGCTAAATGAAGGGATGTGGGCCAGCCACAAAATCCATCACCTCCAAATACGATAATTTTCATTTAAATATAAGTATAACAAAAAAATTATTTAATTCAGCTAATATTCACTATCTTTAAGTTAAAATTTAGTTATGAAAATACTAATAATTGAAGACGAGACAAGAATTGCATTAACTCTAAAGAAAACTTTGGAACTAGGAGACCATCAAGTAAAAATTGCTTTTGATTCAGACAAAGGTTTAAGTTTAGCAAAAGACAAATACCTAGATCTAATAATTATGGATTTAATGCTTCCAGGAAAGTATGACGGGATAGCTCTAACTAAATATCTTAGAAGTTTAAATATAGATACTCCAATACTTATGCTTACTGCCCTAGAAGATGTTAAGAATCGAGTTAAGGGCTTAAGTGCCGGAGCTGACGACTATTTGCCTAAGCCATTTTCATTAAGTGAACTTGAGGCAAGAATTAATGCCCTTTCGAAAAGACCCAAGAATATCGTAGGACCAATCCTTAAAGTTGATGATCTAACTTTGGATACAACTACCAAACAGGTAAAACGAAACGGTAG
Source organism: bacterium (assembly GCA_021806285.1). Taxonomy (GTDB): domain Bacteria; phylum Patescibacteriota; class Saccharimonadia; order Saccharimonadales; family UBA4665; genus JAJZMH01. Next base: position 797 of record JAJZYA010000025.1, read on the forward strand.
AATAATAAAATTATCTTCCAAGGAATTTAGATTACTCAGTTATTTAATGTTTAATAAAGATCAAATAGTATCTAAAGATAAAATCATTGGTCACCTTTGGAATGATGATAGCTTCGTAGTTAAAAATACTATCGAGGTGTATATAGGATATTTAAGAAAGAAAATAGATAAAGAATTTGGATCTAGACCCGAATTAATCCATACTATAAGAGGTTTTGGATATAAAATAAGTTTAAAAAAGTAAATAATGTTTAAGTCGGCTGTTTTAAAATTAACTCTTTGGTATGTAATTTTAGCCCTTAGTTTAAGTCTAGCATTTTCCTCGGCACTCTATTTATTTGCTAATAACGAAATTAAAGAAGGTTTAAAACATCAATATAGTGAATTAACTAAATCCGAAACTGATCAAGTAAAAAGTCCTTCAATTATAGATGAAGAAGTACAGATCAGTTCTGGACATCTAGTCTTAGACTTTCTATATTTAAACGTGGCAGTCTTAGTCTTATCATCCCTAATAGGATATTTTCTTGCCAAGAGAACTCTAAAACCAATAAAGGAAGCCCATATCGCTCAAGTAAGATTTAGCGAAGAGGCCAGTCATGAATTAAAAACTCCTCTAACTTCCCTGAAAATTGCTACTGAACTCGCCCTAATGAAAACGAAGGGCAATTCTAACGAGACAACATCTACGCTGAAAGATAATCTAAAAGATATAAATACTTTAGAAAATTTAATTAATTATCTACTATTGGTTGCAAGAGGGGAAAAAGAAGATCAATTTGAAGAGATTAGTAGTGTCGATATTACTTCTCAAGCTATTGAAAACGTTAGTCTTTTAGCGGAATCTAAAAAAATTAAGATTGAAACCAAAATTTCTAAAATAGATTTTAAAGCCTCGAAATTCAAAATGATTCAACTTTTAAGTATTTTATTAGATAATGCCATAAAGTATAGTCCATCTAAAACTAAAATTTTATTAAACGTTACTAAGTACAATGATCAAATTGTTATTAAAATAAAAGATCAAGGTTTTGGCATCGATAAAAATGAAATAGCTCATATATTTGATCGCTATTATCGATCCAAAAACTCAAAAGCAAAGAGCGGATTTGGACTCGGCCTCTCAATGGCTAAAGAAATTGTCAAGAAACATAAAGGTACGATTGAAGTTGAATCAAAACTAAACAAAGGAACTAGTTTTATAATTAGAATACCCTTAAACTAAACAGTAAGCTTAAATACAGGAAATGATATTTAAATAGATCCTGATTAATTAAAGAAAGAATTATGAGAAAATTTATTATCGGAATTGCCGTAGCAGGTATTTTTGTAGTTTATAGTATTGGAATCAGGCACCAAAGGCCCGTAATTGCTAAACCAGCTTCACTTGCCAAGGGTTCAGGTTCCGCCTCTCCAGCAGGCTCAGCGACCTCTTCAGCTTCAAGTGGATCTAATACGGGTTCAAGCACATCTACTAATGGGTCTCAGACAAATGCTGCTACAACCACAAACTCTCACTATAAAGATGGTACGTTTACTGGAAGTGTTGCTGATGCATATTATGGACAGGTTCAAGTAGCCGTAACTATTAACGGTGGAAAGGTTACTAATGTTAAGTTTCTTCAATACCCAAATACCCATTCAACTTCGGTATATATAAACCAACAAGCCATGCCCTACCTAAAACAAGAGGCCATTCAATCTCAAAATTCAAATGTTCAAATAATAAGTGGAGCTACTTTTACATCACAAGCTTTCATTCAATCTTTATCTAATGCTCTATCTAAAGCCAGTGCGTAAAACAGAAATAATAATGGGAATGCCGATAACTATCGAAATTATCGATATGATTAATGATAATATCTTTGAAAAAATATTTGAATATTTTAAGGACGTAGATAAACGCTTTAGCACCTACAAAAGGTCAAGTGAAGTCAGTAAATATAATAAGGGACTCATTAACATAGGAGATTTATCTAAGGATATGAAAGAAATTTTAAAATTAAGCCAGCAAACCAAAGAAGAAACTGGAGGATATTTCGACATTAAAAAGAAAAATGGCAAAATTGATCCAAGCGGTATTGTCAAAGGCTGGTCGATTAGGAATGCCGCATTAAAGATATTAAAAGCTGGATATACAAACTTTTTTATAGAAGCTGGAGGAGATATCGAAAGTCACGGAAATCCTAAGGGTATACCTTATTTTAAAGTAGGAATCAGGAATCCTTTTGATATCAACGCCATTGTTAAGGTAATAAAGCTTAAAAATATGGGAATTGCCACTTCTGGAACATATATTAGAGGACAACATATATACAATCCTCTTAATTACACAAAAGCTAATGAAATAGCTAGCATATCAGTAATTGGGCCCGATATTTACGAAGCGGATCGTTTTGCTACAGCGGCTTTCGCCATGGGTTTGAAAGGAATTAATTTTATAGAGGATTTAGATGGATTTGAAGCTTATATGATAAATAATAAGGGAATTGCAACTTTAACAAGCGGATTTGAAAGGTACGTTATTCATGCTTAAAAAAATAGACAAGATTATTGACAGTTTTTCAATGTATAGACTACTCGTCTACTACTTAATTGGTTTATTAGGGGTTTCTTTTGTTTTAGCCATTTTTAAAGACATTAACTATAACCCATTTTCTATTTTAGTATCTAGTCTAATTTTAGTTGGAGCTAGTTATTTTATAAATAAAATTCTAGCAGACATATTTGACGCTCCGACCGGCACTGATTCAGCAATTATTACAGGCCTTATACTTGCATTAATCATCACTCCAACTCTAGGACTTTATAATATCTTATTCTTTTTAAGCGCCGCTGGTCTTGCAATGGCCTCCAAATACATTTTAACTATAAATAAGAAACATATTTTTAATCCGGCGGCGATAGCAGTTGCATTAACAGCCCTAGGTCCTAGACAATCTGCAAGTTGGTGGGTAGGTACGGCGGTCTTATTACCATTTGTCATCATCGGTGGAATAATTTTAGTTAGAAAAATCCATAGATCTAGAATGGTTATTACATTTTTTATTACAACAACTCTTTCGACAATATTTTTTGCACTAATTTCAAATGTAAACGTTGGAACTAGTATTCACGATATGGTTTTCTCTTCTTCGGTGTTCTTCCTAGGTTTTGTGATGCTTACCGAACCACTAACATCGCCCACAACTCAAAAAAAACAATCTATTTATGCTGCGATAGTCGGATTCCTATTACCGCCTCAAGTACACTTCTTTAATTGGTATACATCTCCAGAGATAAGCTTAGTTATTGGTAACCTGTATTCATTTTGGGTAAGTCCAAAGGTTAGAATTTTACCTACACTTATTAAGAAGGTACGCATAACTCCAGATAGTGCCGACTTTATATTTGAACCAGACAAAAACTTCAATTATCTACCAGGTCAATATATGGAATGGACCATACCTCACCTAAATACTGATTCTAGGGGCAATAGACGTTATTTTACTTTAGCCTCATCACCAACCGAATCTAATATAAGAATTGGAGTAAAGTTCTTCAATAACGGAAGTAGTTTCAAGGAATCAATGTTAGCTTTAGACTCGAATTCAATGGTTTCAGCCGCCCATCTAGCTGGAGATTTTGTAATGCCAAATGATCCTAGAGAAAAGCTCGTATTTATTGGCGGAGGTATAGGAATAACACCATATAGAAGCATGATTAAATACTTATTAGATAAAAACCAAAGAAGAGATATAGTTTTACTTTATTCTGCTAAAAATGTTGAAGATCTAGCATATAGAAATATCTTTGATCGGGCCAAAAAAGAACTTGGTATTAGAGTGTTATATTTCTTGACAGGTAGAAATCTAAAACTTAAAGAGAATAATTTTATTGAAGGAAGAATTAATGCTGCAAGAATACAACAATATGTACCAGATTTCATGGAACGAACATTCTATATATCTGGGACTGACTCCATGGTTATGGATACTAAGGAATACCTAATTAAAATAGGCGTTCCTAAAAAGCAAATTAAGAATGATTACTTTTCTGGATACTCTTAAGAAGCAATTAGCTGATATTCTAAAAGCCGTTACTCTGAGTTGTTAATTGATTTGAATCAGTAAGATTAGAATTAATGCTAGTCTGATTTAAAGCCTGATAGGCTGAATTTAGATCCGAAGCCTTAGTAACTTGAGGGGCACTAACAGTAGACACTGGAGGCGATTTGTAGGGAGATTGCTTAATGACATCGCTTGGTGTTGGAGCTAAAGCCGACTTATTAGCATGCCAAACATAATATCCAACTCCTCCAATTCCTAGTACTAATACCACCAAAAGTAGTACTTCTACAACCGAGAAACCTGCTTGTGATTTAATCTTCATATATCCCCCTAATTTCCACTGTTTTTAATTGTTAAACCGTTAGCTTTAGCAACTGCTACGATTAGATTTTTAACTGAAACTCTATAATTCTGTAAATCCTTAATTTCGGTCTTTAAGTATCCTTGGAAAGTTGTAACCATGGCTCTAGGATGTGCTAAAGAGCACGAAAAGCTATCATTAGAACTCAGGGTAACTTCATCATTTAAAGCTTGTAGTTTTGCTTGATTAACATCTTGAACTAATTGAGTATAGTTGGTCAGGGTTTGCTTAGAGTTAGATGAGTTATAAAAATTCTCAACATTAGTGGCAATCTGGCCAAATAGCTTTAACTGATTGTTAACTCTAGTAGTAATATTGCTCATTATCCTAGTTACAGCGGCTTGTCTTTCGGAACATATCCTTAACTTAGCTTGTGCTTGCTGAGCAGCCCTAGTCTGAGCGGCCTGCGTTTTATTATTTTGTGCGACCTGGGTACCAGCTTGTGCGGCTTGGGTGCCGGCATTGTGAGCTGCACCTGAAGTACTTGTCTGTTGAGTTGGTGCTACGTTAGTTGATGGGTTTGTTGCAGGCCCAGGAGCATTTCCATTGGGACCATAGGCCAAAGCCATCACACCTGAAGTGCTACCAATCATAATAAGACCTAATAGAGCTCCAAAGATCGCAAATTTATCTAATTTCCTTTTCATTTAATTATCCTTATTTATTATATGATTATTTTATGCTTATGTTTATTGCTAGTCAATAATAATAGTTTTATTAAATTTTACTGATATTTTCTTCTAAATATTGTTGATTTATTCCGTTTTTAACATTTTTATAGCCATAGGACTCCAAGAATTGTTTGGCGACACTCGATCGACCACCGCTTCTACAATAGACTATTGTTTCAGCTTCTAGAGGAATTTCCTTATATATAAAGTCTTTATCTTGGAATTTAGACAAAGGGATATTAACGGCACTTTCATAGTGACCAGATTTATATTCAAATTCTTCTCTAACATCTATTATTATCTTTTTCATTTAGACTTTTGAAGAGCTTCTCTTATATTTTTAAGCTCTTCTATTTGTTTCTCTTGAAGGTTAGCTATATAGGTAAGATTGCGGTGGTCAGCTTCGGCCTTAGCTTGTTGATGATCCTGGATAACGTTTTGACCGACCATAATTACGGGAAGTAAAACTAACTGTAAAAAGTTCTGCGATATCCAAGCTATTAAAGTAATAATACTTCCCTCTATAATCCATTTTGGGAAATAAGACCGAAAATGAGGGTCAATTAAAACTAAAATTGCAGGAAGTGAAAATAAAGATATGATAGTAAACAAATAGGCAGCCCACATCGAACCCACCATGTTAGTAATCTTAACCGCTATTTTATTATTAAAATTTTTAGTATGAATCTTTTCTTTGGAAAAAAGCTTCTTAGGATGAATAACATTAATATTTTCTTTAAAATAATCCATAATTACTATATTTATTATACTTTATTTTTTAATTTAAGTTCTTTCTTTAGTTGACTGAATTCTCATTGCTTTTTACATATAGAGCTCCAGCAGTGTCTTACAATTCGGACAATTTGATTCTTTAGATCAAAAAGGAACATAAAACCTTCAAGCAAAATTTTATAATAAAACCTTCTAACAATTATCTACTCATTTAATAATTTACACCTAATAAAACTACACATTTTTAAAGCCTTAATCAGTGTTTCTTGAAATCAACTAACTAAACTCCAGTATCAGAGCTTTGTGATCAGAAACAACATCATCTAAGGCATTAAAACTCTTAACCCGAACTTCTTCGTTAACAAAAATATAATCACAAACTTCAGTTTTATGAGTTAATGGAGTTCGAGTGGTAGTAAGTTGTGTTTCAATAGCTAGATTCCGAAGTATCTTGTTAATTTTTTCCATAGACTCACTATTTGGCTCAAGATTAAAGTCGCCAGTTAATATAATTTCACCCCTTAAACCTTTAATATACTCAGCGATTTGGTTACATTGGCGTAAGGTTTCTTCGTTACCTTTTTTATGATTTGGGACATGGTGACCATGATGGGTTAATATATGAAGGTCCTTTCCTTTATTGTCAACGACGACATGGAGTAAGTTTCTGATATTGTAATCGTCATTTTCAAAATCAAAATCTTTTTTATATTCCAGGCGAGTAAAAACAGTGTTTTGATTTACTAGCTTAGCTTTAGTAAGAATAGCGTTTCCAAATTCGGCGTTCCTTCTCATAAACGAAAAACTTATTACTGGTGAGTAAGCAAGACTCATCTTATAGAGCCGCTTAATTTCATCTACAGTTAGAAACCATCCACCATTACTTCCTCCTTTAATTGATACAGCCTCTTGTAAACAAATTACATCTGGCTTTTCTTGGTCAATAAGATTTTGAATTTGTTTTCCTAGCCTACCACCCCATACGTTTAGTTGCATTAATTTCATATCAATAATGTTATCAAATAAACCAAAGGGAAGTCGAGCTTAACAAATAGGGCTTGCATTAGTTATAGTAAGCTTAAAATTTTACGATTAAATCTTATATATAATTCCCTATAGGTAATCCTATATCCTTTGATTTATAGGATATTAGTCTTGGAATCACACACTAGGAAAACGTATCAAACAGTCTAAATCTAAATTTAATGTATAATTATCCTCTTGTATACATCTTTCCTATGTTTAATACCTATAACTTGAAGCATGTTACCGTCAATATCAAAAACTATGCGGTAATGACCAACACGAAATCTATAACTTCCTATGCTTGAATGTACTAGTTGTCTTGAATAAGCCAAAGGGTCTTCCTGGTCAATGAAGAATTGAAGTTTTTTTTGCGACCTAAAGATAATGATTTAATTTATTTTTTTTAGCTAATAAGTGATGTTTTGTTAAAGCTGTCGGCTTAACTAAAATTGAACTTCTATTAACCTTGTAACCGTTATTAATAAAAACAGAGATTTTAAGAGGATTGTTAGTGGCTATATCAATTAAAGCGAAATTAAGATTAAAATATTTTAATATGGCAATAACACCTTCGTAATTTCTTCGATCAATATTTTTGGTATCTGATATATTTTCTGAGGCAATCACATTGTCTGTTTTATATTCTTCTTGATATAAGAGAGTGCTCAGCTTAAAATCAATACCCATTCCTCTCCCATCTTGTTTAGGAATATGGACAATAAAACCAAAATCTTTTTTAGATAAATTTTTAATTGTTGTTTCTAATTGCTCTTTGCACTCACAAGTTTTATCTCCAAATACCATAGAAGGCATGCATCCACTATCAATTCTAAAAAATATAGGTTTAGTCTTAATGTTTTTGGGTATTTGCGGTAGTCCCGTTCTTGAGTTTATTTTACCTCTTGCTAAAACGTAATAATCTAACCATTCGTCATTAACAATAAAATGATATAACCATAAAAAATCAGATTCAGATGAACTAAGCCTTATTTTACCAACAGACAACAATTTAACTGTCAATTTTAAAAGCTTATTTTGACCATTAATCTCAAACAATTTACTTTGATTGATAGAAGAATACTTGGGATAAATCATAGGAATAACAATTAAAGATTTATATTTTATTATAAGCTAATTTACTAATGCTTGATAGGTTATTCTGAAACGATCTTTCCTCTTCTGGGCTAGAATATATTCGATCTAGACATAACCTTAACAGTTGTCCAGTTCCATATTTTTGATAAATAATAAGATCATTTTAGATTTCTCTACATGACACCATCAACCACTTTAATGTTCCACCTCTTCTTGTTTTAAATTAATTATTACTAAATTTCATTGACAATCCTTCAAATTCGTAGTTATTTCAGCAATCTTATCGAAATATAGAAACGT
>JAJZYA010000026.1 GCA_021806285.1 bacterium
GATACTTTTCGGAAATACTTGCCTTGCGCCATGCTTTCCAATTGGTTCTTCTGTATAATTTTGGCCTGAGTAAATTGTATTCAGAAAACCAGGTTTCAATTTTAATCTTTTCGATTCTAATTCTTCTGTATGTCCTCCACCAATCCATCCATTTTTTTATTGGCTTATGCTCCACTTCTGATGTTTTAATTTCTTTTATTGCTTTGTCGCCATACTTATTAAGTAAATACGCAGATAAAAAAACGTCATCGAGGAGCAGACCCTTACCATATTTTAATAGATGAAAAGAATTTGAATTATATGCGCGCTCTAATATTTCTAGCTCGTTTGGGAATGTCCACTCATTTGTCGCAAATACTCTCCCATGAAAGTAATATCTTTTTGTAAGCAACTTGCCTGTTTGATAAAGCTCAAATACTTTCGTGACAAGATGTTGACTGCCATTTGTGCCACGGCTAATAGATTTTGCGTATGTTAATACAACTGGCTTCCTTAATCCCTCAACTAAGTTTCGTAATGTTTCGGCACTTATTCGTGAGTCAGCATCAATAAAAACTACCGGTCTTATGTTTGTGGCATAAAAAATAGTTCCTTGTGCCGAGATAAGTGATCCCGTTGCATGTAAAACTGTTACTTCAATTTTTGAAGAAGACGCGAATCGTATAACCTCTTCTTCTGTGTTATCAATACAATTGTTAAGACAAACTAATATTTGAGAATTTTTATTGTAAGACAAGAGTGCATTTTCAACTGATTCTAGGCACTCGTAAATACTATATTCTTCATTTTTTGCTGCGATACCTATAACAAACTTACACATTAAAAATAATAATACATGAATGAATATATGTCAATGTCTCCGTAATATCTCATAACCTTTGCAACATAAACACAGGTCTCCATATACTCTGTAAGTACTATCAAATAACTATAGAAAGGAGGCCTGTATGGCCTATTCTATCAACCCTAACCTACCTAAAGCGAGAGCTTTAGCTTTAAAACTACTAATTAATGAAGGTTTACCTCTGTATGTGGTAGCTAACAAATGTGGCGTACATAGGAGTACTATCTGGAGATGGAGAAAGAAATGGGATAAGATTAATGAGAATGTTCAGTTCGACAACCCCAATAGACCTAATCGCGTATACAGTAGGTTAAACCATCTTCTTAGATGTACTTGGCGTATACCAACACAGTCATCAAGACCATTAACTTCACCTAGAGCCATATCTGAAGAGATTGTTAAGTTAGTTCTAGTTTTAAGGACTAAACTAAAACGCTGTGCTGAGATAATATGGTGGCATATTACTAATGAGTGTGGAATTAATATATCTTTATCTAGTGTTAGACGTATTCTAAAACGAACTGGGTATGCTAATGGTAGAAAGAAACGAGTTAGACCAGATATGTCAACCTCCCCTAATTTTAGACGCCTTGTCTCTACTGCGAGAGGCTAGTAGCGTAAGCTACTGGACTCATTCTTAAAGCTGTATGAATTCTTTTATGGTTGTAATAGTAGATTGTTAATGCTACTCCTTCATATAACTCAGTTAAATCTTTAAACTTCGTAACTATTCCTAATTCATCTTTTAGGGTGCTATAGAATCTTTCTTTAAAGCCATTCTGCCTAGGACTAGCTTTATCTGAACTGGATAATTCTATTTCTAACTTCTGACATAAATCCTGTGGCCTGTAACTTAAATATTCACTACCTTGATCACTATGTAAGATGGGTGGTGATGGACATTTACTAAGAGCATCAAGTATAGCCCGATGAACAAATTCACTATCATGTTTTAGTCCCATGCTCCATCCAATAATTCTTCTAGTTTTAAGATTTAATACTGTAGCTAGATAGACCCACATACCTTTAAACCAGATATGAGTAAAATCCTGTACCCAGGCTCCGGATTCTACCATTCGAGCATAAGTTTGACCATTCTGAGGTCGTTCCTTATCTTTAAAGTTAGCATATTGTCTTAAGGCATTAGTTGGGGCTACTATCTCAGCTCTACCATCCTTAAATGATCGTCGTTTAGTACGTTTAGCAGCTGTAATACCGGCTAGATTACGAATTCTAAGAGCCTTCTTTTCTGTCCAGTTAAGTTCAATAGCAGAACGAGCTACTCCGTAATATGGATTATCTTTATGAACTACTCTGAGTCTAGCAATAGCTATCTCATCTCGTTTAGTTAATTGGGTGGGTCTGGAATAAATACTAGATCTTGGAATTTTCAGGATAGCGGCAAAATGTTTACGCCATCCTGGTTCGACTACTTCCAGGAGGCTTAGCCTTTTGGGTGTTTAAGCTCAACAGTAGCTCTACCTAATAAATTGTAAAGTTGTTCATTTTCCTTCTTTAATCTATTGTTCTCTAAGATAAGGTTACGATCACTGCCATTTACTTCTTTCTTTAGCCAGTTATAAATAGTTCTCGGATCTATACTATACTTATTGGCTACTTCACTGACTGGCATGCCCTTATTCTTAACTTGATCAATAGCTTCATCTTTAACCTTAGGATCAATAATTCTAAAATTACCTGACATATGTTTCTCCCATTATTAATTTAATTATACTGTTTTAGCTAAGGACAGTGTGTACATTATATGGGGAGTGGGACACCCCTCAACAAATGTTGCAAAGCTCCTGAGGTTTGTACGTAGTCAATGTATGTGTCAATGCTAATGACTTTTATTAGTACCATTAAAAGGTAGGTAACTTGATTGCCAAAATATAACTATTATCCTATTATTAACGAATGTCTCTAAGCAACCACGCTTTATATGAGGTAGCCACAAAGGCTCTACTTTTTAAGGACGACCAGATACTCATACTTATTACTCCAGATGGATATCTCGATTTTCCGGGAGGACGTGTAAATGAATCTGAGCGGGAAGTACCATGGTCTGAAGCCCTAAAACGTGAAGTAACCGAAGAACTAGGCGAGAATGTGGCTATCAAAATAGGGAATACATTATTCGTATCAAAGCGTCAATACCAAAAGGACAAGAAAAAACATTATACTGCCGCAATATTTTTTAAATGTAAGTACGTTGGCGGTGATATCGAACTATCAGAAGAACACACTAATTATAAATGGCTTACTCCGGAAGAAATTATAAATAATTCATTAATGTTTATGTCCGAAGACGAAAGAAGTCAGCTAGTAGCGCTATTTAAACATAAATTAAATTTATAAGTTTACATAACTATTATAGAATAATAAATCTAGAATCTAGAATCTGCAAAAAGATGTCTCATTTGTCTCATTCTAGACTGTTAAACTATACTAGACCTGTATGCTCAGCCAGCATGAATTCGAACGTCAGTCAAATATGTATCTGGGTTATTTTTTTGTCTCAGATTTAAACCAATCAACAAAAAAATGCCAAACGTCAGGTCGAGTTCGATAGCGCTCCACAACGGCTTTCTGGCCTTGCTTAAAAACTTCAGCAATAGTCTTTCCATTATCATGATCAAGTACCGTAACTGTAGTATTTGGAGATTTATTATTTTGCCCTCTTGGCTCATTAATAATTTTACCATGTATATCGTTACTAAATACTTTCATAGTGCTTCCGTCATAATAAGCCAGTAGCTGATGAAGAATAATGTCTCTATCTTCAATTCCATTCATTAACCGCAGAAAGTCATCTGGCTTAAACCAGTGGTTTATTGATTTCATATACGGTCCAGGAAACCCATTGAGAGCTGGGATATCCCAAGAATCATCGCTCACAACGACTGGCTTAGACAATCCTTGATAGGCGCGGAGAACTTTATCCCGAACAATCATTACCGAATCCTCACCTTGAATTTCATCAATTTCTATAATTACTCGCTCTACGTCTATACTAAACTCCGAGCAGACAGTTTGGGCAATAAGCATTTTTTCTTGGTTTGAGGTTGCGAAATATACAGTACTCATAATATATATGATACACGACACTATTATATCCATCCAATATGCTATGGATAGATACCATGTCTTGATTCGTTACAACTTGATCGTTACTATTTGCTAATGAATCAATATTATTATCGTTATTTAATCCATCAAAATTTAAATTGTTTTGAAGGATTTACTTGATTATTATCTGATTGAGGGTTTGTTTGATTATTGTCTTGCATTGTAATCATCCATGAAGTCTATTTTTTATTATTTATCATAAATAAAATGTAGGGTTATTTATATAAAACCTAAAAAAGCTAATATTCTTTTTCTTGATTTCATTTAACAAGGGTGAAATTAAAGTCTTCAAACTATTTATTTGATCTTTTTCTTTTAATAGGATCAAGTTCTTTTTTCCTTAAACGTAAACTCTTAGGTGTAACTTCTATAAGTTCATCTTTTTCGATAAAGTTAAGGCACTCTTCAAGACTAAATACGGTTGGAGGCGTCAATTGCACAACACCATCACTCGAACTACTCCTCATGTTTGTTAGATGCTTAGTTTTACAAACGTTAATTTCGATATCTTCATTTCTTTTATTTAATCCCACTATCTGACCGGCATATACTTTCTGAGCAGGCCCGACAAAAACAATTCCACGTTCTTCAGCGGTTTGCAGGGAATAAGGTGTTGTGGTCCCGGTTTCAAAAGCTATTAAAACTCCGTTTCGAAGTTGATTCAACTCGGGGCCTTTGGGTTGATAGCCGATATTGATAGAGTTTAAGATAACAGTTCCTCTAGTACTCGTTATTAAGGCGCTATGCATTCCAAGTAAAGTCCTGGAGGGCATTGTATAAATCAGTTTTGTGATTCCCTTGCTTCCCGTAAACTGTTCCTTTAGAATTGCCCTTCTTTGTCCAGCTTCCATTGAAACTACTCCCGCATATTCATCAGGCACCTCTATAATAACTTCTTCGATTGGCTCCATAGTTATTCCATTCTCTTGATGAGTTACAACTTGTGGTCGCCCTACTTCAAACTCATAGCCTTCTCTTCGCATTGTTTCAATCAGAACACTCAAATGTAACTCACCTCTACCTGCTACTATAAATCCGAGACCATCTTCTTTTAATTTTAGACCAACGTTAGTTTCAAGTTCTTTCTGAAGTCGTTCTTTAATTTGACGACCTGTATTAAAATCTCCTTCTAGACCCTTAAATGGGCTAGTATTTGGGCCTAAGTATACTTGAAGAGTTGGATCTTCAACTTCAATGGCTGGTAATGCTTCGGGGTTTTCATAATCTGCTATGGTATCTCCAATCTGAGCATCTTCTATACCAGTTAATTGAACAATATCTCCCGCTACGCCAATTGGTGTTTCAAATCTGTTTAAACCCTGACTCATAAAGACATTGTCAACCTTAGCCTTCTTCATGGTTTTATCTTTTTTACATAAGGTTACTTGATCTTTAGCCTTAACTCTACCTCTTTTAATTCGGCCGATGGCATATTTACCTTTAAAATTATCAGAGCCTAGGGCAGTTACCATCATTTGGAATGGTTTATCTATTTCAACTTCCGGAGCTGGTATATCTTTAATGATAGATTCGAAAATAAGATCTAAGTTAGTATCTTCGTCAATATTAACTGGCGGCTTAGACCAGACCTTTCCAGTTCTAGCTATAGCATAGAAAACAGGATAGTGGAGTTGATCTTCATGAACGGCAAGTTCTAGGAATAAATTAGCTATTTCATCTTCGACCTCAATTATTCTTGAAGCTGGTTTATCTATTTTATTAATAATGACTATTGGTTTTAATTCTTGAGCTAGAGCTTTAGATAAGACAAATTTGGTTTGAGGCATCGGGCCTTCTTGAGCATCTACGACTAAGATACATCCATCGGCCATGTTGATTGTTCGTTCGACTTCACCACTAAAGTCAGCATGCCCAGGAGTATCGATAATATTAATTCTATAATCTCCGTGTTGAACAGCAGTAACTTTCGCAGTTATAGTAATCCCTCGTTCTTTTTCTTGATCTCCGCTGTCCATTATTAAATCTTGATTCATTTCAACCTGATTATCTCGAAAAGTTTTAGATTGCTTTAATAGACCATCTACTAGGGTAGTTTTACCGTGATCAACATGGGCAATAATAACAATATTTCTAATTTTATTAGGATCTTGATTCATAAAATAAAATGCCCTCTTAATTAGGGCTTAATTTGATTATACTATAACATAAGCTTAATTTATTATCAAAATATTCGTAATATCTCATAACCTTTGCAACATAAACACAGGTCTCCATATACTCTGTAAGTACTATCAAATAACTATAGAAAGGAGGCCTGTATGGCCTATTCTATCAACCTTAATCTACCTGATACACGTCCTTCATACTTTAAATAAGCTTTAAAGCAACAGCAAATGCCACGAGAATTAATATAAGACCACTAATAATTTCGGAATTCTTCTCAATTTTTTTATTAAATCTGTTTCCGATTTCCAGGCCTATTAAAACTAAAATTACACTTGTAACCCCTATTATTAGGGCCGAAAGTAAAAATGGTTCTTTATATGCTCCGATACTAAAACCTATTACTAAGTTATCTATACTTAAAGCAAAACCAGCCAATATTATCTTATTCCAGCTTTTATAGACTTTCTTAACTTGAACTTCTTCTTTTTTAAAACTAGATATTATTTCGTATAGCCCGACAATAAAAAGAAGAATCCCACCAATTAAATTAGCCTTGTTATTATAAACATTAGAAACTTGTCTTCCAATAAGTAATCCAACTATTGGCATGCCTGTTTCAAAAAATCCAAATATAGTAGCTATTTTGTTACGAGTGCTTTTATTAACTCCACTTAAACCAATTGCTAAAGATGCTCCGAAGTTTCCCAGTCCTACAGAAAAACCTAAAAATATTAAGATGATTAAGCTTTTCATTTTTTATAGTATAGCACTCTATATCTATCAGGTTATTATGATCAAGCTATGATTCCATAAAGATCGAAAGTTAATCTTTTATATTATTTAAATTATCGCGTTAAAATAGATAGATGCCTAAATCCAATATTAATAATAAAGTTAAAATCAGCTTAATAGGCGGTGGTACTGGCAATTTTACACTTCTTACTTCTATTAAGAAATACTTTTATAATCCAAGCGTGATTGTCAATATGAGCGATAATGGTGGTTCCACGGGCCTTTTAAGGGACGAGTTAGGAGTCTTACCACCTGGGGATGTTCGACAATGTTTGGTTGCCTTAAGTGATAATCCGGAAGTTAGGAATTTATTTAATTATCGTTTTAATAGTGGTCGCTTCAAGAACCAGTCTTTAGGCAATATTATATTATCTGGATTAGAGCTGCAGTATGATAGCTTCGAGAAAGCGATCGAGATAGCTAGCACTATTTTAAACATTAAGGGTAGAGTTGTACCCATAACCTTAGATAAACAGCACCTAGTGATGGAGGACCAAGGGAAAATTATTAAGGGAGAATATAAAATATCTACAAGAATTATTAGTAGTCCTAATGCTAAACTTAATCTTAAACCAGATGCCAGAATAAATAAAACAGCCAGTAAGATTTTAATGGGATCAGATATTATACTAATATCCCCAGGAAATTTATATGGTTCCCTCTTACCTATTTTTATAGTAAATGGTTTTCTAGAAACAATCTTAAGAACAAAAGCAAAAGTTATTTATGTTGCTAACCTAGTCAATAAACCTGGCCAAACAGATAACTGGCATGTTGTAGATTATGTCAAAAAAATTGAAAAATATATCGGAAAAGATAGGATAGATATAGTTTTATATAATAATGAGCCTATTCCAAGTTCTTTATTACAGAAATACGCTTCAAAAGGAGAATACCCAGTTGACGTTAGCCCTCAAAGATTTGAGGAAATTAAAGCCAAATGTTATGGAAGACCAATAGTTGCTAAAAATATAATCAAGCAAGACCCTAACGACAAAAAAATCCAAAGAACTTTAATTAGACATGACTCCGAAAAAGTAAGTCAATTTATTTTAGGTCTAATTTAGTCTCATTTACTTTTATGACTAGCAATATATGTCATTATTACAACCGCAGCAATCCAGTTCGGTACTACATAAAGAACGGCTAGACTTAATGAATGTGTATCTCTAATGCCAAAAACTAACGTAAAAATTAGATAAGCTAGATATGGAATATAACTTAACCAACCATACAAATTGTTTGGTAGATAACTACCTCTTACCTTAATAAACCAATACTTTTTGAGTTGTTTTTGCTTTTTATTCATATATTTTTAGATTATTCTTAGTATTTCTATATGTCAATTAAAGTGATTAAGCTTGCTATTTTTAGGTGATAAGAGTAAAAAATTATAAATGAGTGAGTTTAAAAGAGATTTAAGAGTTCCAGAAGACTCTCCGAAAGTGGAGATAGAAATTGGATACAGCGATAAAAATGTATCTGTAACTTTAGATTGGTCTAATACACTTATAAGATTATTTAAAGATGGTGCTAGTCAATTTGATCATATAATAATTGAAGTAGGCGACGATATTGTTGCCGTTAGAACAGGTGATGACTTTATGGAGCATTTAATAAATTTAGATTTTCCTGTTAGAATAGATCCCTGCTTAGATCCCGATGCTATTGAGGCAGTAGCCCTATTTGAGGCTGTTTTAAGTGAAGGAAATAATGATTTTTAATATTCTTAACCTCGTTTTGATATTTTTTTAATCTAAAATAATATTGAATAATT
>JAJZYA010000027.1 GCA_021806285.1 bacterium
AATGAGCACAAAAGACATTGCTGATTTAGCTGCAACTGAATTAAAAAAATTAGGAGGAGATCCAGCCTTTTTAAATTATCAAGGATTCCCTGATGTGTTATGTACGTCTGTAAATAATGAGGTTGTTCACGGAATCCCTAGTAAATATAAGATTATTAAACAAGGGGATTTATTAAGTTTAGATTTCGGGGTTATTTATAGAGGTATGATAACAGATGCAGCCAGAACAATAATAGTCGGTAAACCCAAAAGTCAAAAGCATGTCGATTTTGTTGAAAATACTAAACGATCTTTATATGAGGGTATCGCGGTAGTCAAGGACGGTATTAGGGTGGGCGATATCGGTCATGCTATCGAATCTTATTTAAATAGGTTTGGATATGGGATCGTTAGAGATTTAGTTGGCCATGGAGTCGGACATTATTTACACGAAGATCCTAATATTCCAAATTATGGTAGAGCCAATACGGGGCCATGGCTCAGTAAAAATATGACTATTGCTATTGAACCAATGACTACTCTTGGAAGAGAAGACGTTATGATCTCAAGAGATAATTGGACCATCTTAACTAGAGACGAAAGTCTTTCGGCCCATTTTGAACATACAATTTTAATTACTGAAAACGAATCAGAGATATTAACTGATTTTTAAATTGCTTATATCTATTAAACTCTTGCCTAAAACCAAGCTAAAGCGCTATACTACTCCTACATGAAGCCAGAACATTTTGTCGGACTTGATATAGGAACAAGTAAAGTAAGATGTGTTGTTGGAATGATTGATGCTCACGGCGACAACATGCCATCAATAATAGGACACGGTAGCTCTAAAAATAAGGGTATGAGACGTGGATCAGTTGTTCATGTGGACGAAGTTAGTGAAGCTGTTATAAAAGCTGTTACCGAAGCCGAGAGAATATCTGGAGTGCCTATTAAATCAGCTACCGTAAATGTTAACGGAGCTCACGTCGAAGGTATTGATTCACAGGGCGTTATTGCAATTAGTGCAGCCGATAGAGAAATATCTCCTGAAGACAGAATGAGAGTTGAAGAAGCTGCAACCATTGTGAACCTGCCCCAAAATAGAGAGATAATTCAGTTTTTTGCAAAAAACTATAGTTTAGATGGACAAAAAAACATTAAAGATCCTGTTGGAATGCATGGCGTAAGACTAGAAGTCGATGCTCATATGATTACAGCATCAACTCCCAATTTGAAAAACTTAGACATGGTTTTAGAAAGATCAGATGTTTATGCTAATCATCACACCGTCTCAAGTTTAGCGGCGGCTGAGGCTTTGATGACCAGGGATCAAAAAGAAGCTGGGACCTTACTATTAGATATTGGTGCTGGGACCACTAACCTTATTGTTTTCGAAGATGGAGAGGTTCAACATGTTGCCGTAATCCCAATTGGCGGCCAACATATTACAAATGATTTAGCGATAGGCTTAAAAACAGATCTTGAGATTGCCGAAAAAGTAAAACTTGAACATGCTGATCTTAAGCCTGGTTCAAAAAAAGCGGTCATCAATTTCAACGTTAATGGTAAAACAGAATCATTTAAGTCGGAAGAAATCGCTATGATTATTGAAGCTCGAACTGAAGAATTAATGGAATTTGTTCAAAAAGAATTACAAAAAATTAAAAGAGTTAGAAAACTACCTGGTGGGGTTGTGTTAACTGGAGGAACGTCTAATCTCCCCGGATTAGTTGATTTTACTAGGGAAAAATTACAACTATCAACAAGAATTAATAAGCTTGATAATATCGGTGGTTTAGTAGATGCCGTAGAAGATCAATCTTATAGTGTGGTAGTAGGATTAATGCTATTAGATATGTTGTTAATGCCTGCGACTGCACCTTCGGGTAATTTCCAAGACAGCTTTAATGCTAAAGACTTATTCAGGTCTTTAATGAAGAAAATTAAAAGATAAAAAAGTTTATACTTAATGTTAAAAAATGTTGTCAGTCTTAGATTAACTGTATTTTTTTTTAATTATTTATGAGTTATACTACTTCTATAAGTTATTTGGGAGATAAATGAAAATGTCACAAGTTGTTGAACCAGCAATTGAAACCTTTGCAAAGATTAGAGTAGTTGGAGTGGGTGGCGCAGGCGGCGCAGCTGTTAATAGAATGGTAGAGGCTGGAGTTGATGGTGTTGATTTTATATCTATTAATACGGATGCTCAAGCTTTACATTACTCTAAAGCAAACCAAAAAATTCATATTGGTAAAGATACAACTAAAGGACTAGGATCGGGCGCAAATCCTGACATGGGTCAGAAAGCGGCCGAAGAATCCCTAGACATTATTAAAAAGGCAATTGATGGATCAGACATGGTTTTCGTAACCATTGGTGCTGGAGGTGGTACGGGTAGTGGGGCTGGACATGTTGTTGCTAAAGTTGCTAAAGATGAAGGTGCTCTTGTTGTGGGATTTGCTACTAAACCATTTGCATTTGAAGGCGAACGAAGAAGAAAGAATGCCGATGTTGCCATAGAGAAACTTAAACAATCCGTAGACACTCTTATAATTATCCCAAATGATCGACTTCTTCAAACTATTGATAGAGACACGCCTTTAACGGAAGCTTTTAAGGTTGCTGATGACGTATTAAGACAAGGAGTTCAAGGGATTTCAGACTTAATAACAGTTCATGGACTTATCAATCTTGACTTTGCTGATGTTAAAACGGTTATGAAGGATGCCGGTACGGCATTAATGGGAATTGGTAGAGCTAGTGGAGAAAATCGAGCTATTAGTGCAGCTCAACAAGCTATCGAATCACCATTGCTAGAGGTTTCAATTGATGGTGCTAGAGGCATTCTATTCAATGTAATAGGTGGTAATGATTTATCAATGCATGAAATTCACAGCGCTGCCGAGACAATTACTTCTGCGGCTGATCCCGAAGCTAATATTATTTTTGGAGCAACCATTAATCCTGAATTAGAGGGTGAAGTCATAATAACAGTAGTTGCTACTGGTTTTGATGCCGCTTATTTCAACGCTAGAGATAAAAAGAATGCTGAAAAAAGCATAGAGTCAGAAGGGGATAATGAATTAACTTCCTACGATAGCTTTAGTTCAACCGAGGATAATACTATTTCTGATATTGATATGGATTTAGACAAAAAGGAACCTGAACACGATTTTGCCCGTGACGACAATCCGATGCCAAATATTTGGTCGATTGACGACGAAGACAATAAAGAAGAGGTTGAGACAAATAAAGAATCTGAAATTGTTTCTTCTTCACTAGAAGAAGATCTTGAAAAACCTTCATTTTTAAGAAGATTGTCGCGAAGACATAAAGATTCTGACTCAGACATTGATGACGCAACAGAGAAGAATAAATAGTTTAACTCTTAAAATTGTACTAAATAATACACCACATATTTATTGAAAGACACTATTTGTAGTGCTATATTAAGAGTACTAGGCGCTATATATAGCATAATACTGAACAATAAAGTAGTGCTTTAGCGAACATTCAAATAAAAAATTATAAAATTTGGCGATAAAGGAGGACTTCTGATGAAGTGTAGTCAGTGTCATTGTGACGACATAAAGGTCATTGAATCTAGGGATGTAGCGGACGACCAAGCCATCCGTAGACGCCGAATGTGTGTTAAGTGTGGTTATAGATTTACTACCTACGAAAGAATTGAAAGGCCTCAAATAGTAGTTGTTAAAAAAGATGGCAGCCGAGAGCTTTTCAAAAGAGAAAAACTTTTAGGTGGTTTATTTAGAGCCTGCGAGAAGACCACCGTAACTTCTTTACAACTCGATAAGTTGGTGGAAGATATCGAGCAAGAACTTTACGAACTGGGCGATCAAGAAGTAAAGTCGACACATATAGGAGAAATGGTTATGTCCGGTTTATCTAGTATAAACGAAGTAGCATACGTAAGATTTGCCAGTGTTTACAGAAGGTTTAAGGACATAGCGGGGTTTGAACGTGAGCTTTCACAAATTCGGAAGAATCAAGTTTTAAACTAGAGTCTTTACTTGAGAGCTCTTCAGGGGTACAAACATGATTTTGTCCTCTTGAAGAGCTCAGACTTACTAAAAAGTGAGAGGACTCTAACAAAAATATTAATAAAATAACAAAACAACAAAGGGTATAGGGTTCAAGAATGGGAGGCCCCTGTACTTATAAAAGAGAGGGTAAAATTATGAGACAAACAACCACATTAGGATTGGGGAGACTTTTCACCCCTAAAAATAGTAAGGCATATGATCTAGTGGACTGGGTGATCACGGATGCTATTATAGAAAATCCGATGACGAGCAAACCTGTTTTTGAGCAGAAAAATGTTGAATTTCCATCTAACTGGTCACAGAATGCGATTAATATAGTATCTCAGAAATATTTCAACGGCACTCCTGGAGAAAAAAGCCGGGAATCTTCTTTGAAAGAGTTAATTGATCGTGTTGTAGATACTATAACTAGACAAGGTCAACAAGAAGATTATTTTGAAAGCCTAGAAGAGGCTGAAAACTTCAGAGAAGAATTAAAATATATCTTAGTAACCCAAAAAGCTTCTTTTAATTCACCTGTATGGTTTAATATCGGAGCTCCAGGTAGATCCCAGCAGGCTAGTGCCTGTTTCATTTTGTCTATAGAGGATACTATGCCAGCTATATTAAACTGGTATGTTGAGGAAGGCATGATATTTAAGGGTGGAAGTGGATCTGGAATTAATATTAGCCCAATTCGATCTTCTTATGAGTCTCTAGGAAAAAGTGCTGGTACAGCAAGTGGACCATTAAGTTTTATGAGAGGTGCAGATGCCTCAGCTGGGGCAATTAAAAGTGGTGGAAAAACACGACGTGCAGCTAAAATGGTTATCTTAAATATTGATCATCCTGACATTGAAGAATTTATTTGGAGTAAAGCTATCGAGGAAAGAAAAGCCCGGGATCTTCAGTCGCTTGGTTGGGACATGAGTCTTGATGGAAAAGATTCTTTTAGTGTCCAATATCAAAATGCAAATATTTCAGTACGGGTTACGGATGATTTTATGAAAGCTGTTGAGAACGATGAAGACTGGGAGCTTAAGGCGGTAACAAATGGGAAAACCGTTAAAACCCTTAAGGCTAGAGATCTCTTCCGACAATTTGCCGAAGCTGCCTGGGAGTGTGCTGACCCTGGAATGCAATTCGATACGACTATAAATAAATGGCATACAACGCCTAGTGCCGGTCGAATTAATGCAAGTAATCCATGTAGTGAATACATGCATCTCGATGATTCAGCCTGTAATCTTGCATCTATTAATCTTCTTAAATACTTAAACGATGACTTTAGTTTTGCTATTGAAGAATTTAAGCACACGGTTGATGTAATATTTACAGCTCAAGAAATATTAGTGGGGTATAGTGAATATCCAACCGAAAAAATTGCTAAAAACGCCAAAGCATTCAGAGAATTAGGTATTGGATATGCTAACCTAGGAGCTTTATTAATGGCTCAAGGGTTACCCTATGACAGTAAGGAAGGTAGAGCGCAAGCTGCAGCCATAACAGCTTTAATGACGGGTAGAGCTTATAGTGTTAGTGCGATTTTGGCCAAAAAGGTTGGACCGTTTAAGACTTTTGTAAAAGACAAAAAATCTATGCTCAATGTTATTAAGATGCATAGAGAAGAAGTTTCAAAAATTGACGCCAGTCTTGTAAGCGAAGAGTTATTAGATGCCGCAGCTAATGCTTGGGATGAGGCTATTGAACTTGGTGAAATGTACGGAATTAGAAATAGCCAAGCTAGCCTTTTGGCTCCAACTGGTACTATTGCTTTCATGATGGACTGTGATACTACTGGTATTGAACCTGATTTAGGGCTTGTAAAGGTTAAAAAGTTAGTTGGAGGCGGAACAATGAGTATTGTTAACCAAACCGTTCCTAGAGCCTTGAAAGCGCTTAATTATACGTCCACCCAAATAGATAACATAATTAAATATATTGACGAAGAAAAGACTATTATTGGCGCTCCAGATTTCAAGAAGGAGCATGAACAGGTCTTTGCTTGTTCTATGGGTGATAATGCCATTTCTTACCAGGGCCATGTTAAAATGATGGCTGCTGTACAACCATTTTTATCAGGAGCAATTAGTAAAACTGTTAACTTGCCAGAAAGTGCAACAGTTGAAGACTTGGAACAACTACACATTGATGCCTGGAAAATGGGATTAAAGGCAGTAGCAATTTATAGAGATAACTGTAAAGTTGCTCAACCATTAAGCATGGCTAAAAAAGAGGGTGACAAACAAGATTCTTCAAATAGTAACGAAGAAGATCTCAATAAAATCGTTCTAAAAGGAGCAGTCAGGAGAAGGCTACCTAGAGTAAGAGTTAGTAAGACTTATAAATTCCAAATCGCTGACCTAAAGGGATACTTTACCGTAGGGGAATATGAGGACGGTACCCCCGGAGAACTTTTTGTAAACGTAAGTAAACAGGGTTCTACCTTATCTGGCCTAACTGATTCGTTTGCTATGAGTGTTAGCCACGGATTACAGTACGGAGTACCTCTAAAGAGATATGTTAAAGCTTTACGGGGTACCAGCTTTGCACCATCTGGAATAACAGATGATCCAGAAATCAGGACTGCAAGCTCTATAACAGACTATATAATGAGGAGATTAGCTTTAGACTATCTAAGTTTTGACGATAAACTAGAGCTAGGATTAGTTAGTTTAGAAGATAGTCCCGAAAATCAGCTTAGTTTAATAGATTCAAGTTTAGAGACATCCGATCCAACTGCAGAAATTAATTCTAGACCAGCAGATCCTGAATCTATAAAAGAAGTAATAGTTGACGAGAAATCAATTGAAGAAGATGAGTTTAAAATATCGTCTTCAGATAGTACGGCTCCACTTTGCTACAACTGCGGAAACCAAACCCAGAGATCTGGTTCTTGCTATGTCTGTACGTCGTGTGGCTCAACAACGGGATGTAGTTAATTAAGCAAGGATGAAAATTTTTAAAAAATAGCTTGACTTAATCATTAGAGATTTAGTAAGCTTGATGAGGATGAAAGTCTTGATACTTTACAAACCTAATTCTGAACACTCCCGAGAGGTCGAGGAATATGTTGAAGAACTCAAAAAACGTTCAGTAGGGAGTCCAATCCGATTTGAAGTATTGAATGCTAACACGAGAGATGGAATGGCCACAGCAAGTATATATGATATATTTTCTTTTCCTGCCATTATGGTTTTAAGAATGGATGGGAGTGTTCAGAAATCTTGGGAGGGTCCAAACCTTCCAATGTTTGATGAAGTACAGGCTTATGCTAATGCTTAAGGTTTCAAAGACCTTTAACCCTTTACATTAACCTAAGGTTCTGATAAGATAGGATACTATATGAAAAAAGCAATTATAAAGACTGGTGGAAAACAATATATTGTTACTGAAGGACAAACTTTTGACGTTGATTTGATCGACTCTAAAGATAAAAAGATAGAATTTAAACCTCTCCTCTTAATAGATGGAGAAAAAGTAGAAATAGGAAAGCCAACCCTAGATTCAATCAAAGTAGTAGCAGAAATCGTTGACCCTGAAAAATTATCCGAAAAAGTTGTTTCTATAAGATACAAGGCAAAAAAACGAGTTCATAAGGTTAGAGGACATCGACAACATCTAACTACTTTAAAGATTGTAAAGATTTCTTAATTAAGATAAAAAAATAATATTCAAATTTTTCCCTGTGGATAAATAATAATTTAGTATTTTGGGGTTATAACATAAACAACAAAATTTAGTATTTATGTAATATGTACTTAATTTTAAATCATACATAACTCCTTAAAAATATGTAGTGTTATAACTATCACAACGAAAAATATTAAAAAGATAATCTTTTTTGGAGTTTTTAATGTATATAAATATTATTCAAAAAGTACTTGAAAGCGCACCATTAACGAATCTATACTACTTATACGGGGAAAGGTTCTGGGAGAAATCTCGAAATTAACCCCCTGGGTTTAATAAAAAGGTTAAAATCACAAAAAAAACATATAAAGAAGACCTCCAAAAAAGAGGTCTTTTTTTATCTGGTTGATAAACATTTGATATACTTAAATCAAAGCTTATGTCGCAAAAAATTATTGCAGTTGTAAATCAAAAGGGAGGGGTTGGGAAAACTACCTCAGTTATTAATTTAGCTGTTTATATTGCATTGATGGGCAGGAAAGTATTAATTATAGATTTAGATCCTCAAGCTAACGCTACGAGTGGTTTAGGTATACCTAAAGACGAAGTAAAGTTTTCTACTTATGACTTAATATTGGGTAATAAAAAAATTCATGAAATTTCATTAAAGACTCGCTTTAAAAACTTAGAAGTAATAACTTCAAATGGTGATTTATCAGGAATTGAAGTTGAAATGGTATCAAAATTAAATAGAGAGTACCTTTTAAAAAATGCATTAAATGATTCCAATTTTGATTATGTACTAATTGATTGTCCTCCGTCTCTAGGTTTATTAACTGTTAATGCATTAACTGCAGCCAACTTTGTGCTAATTCCTGTTCAAACCGAATATTATGCACTAGAAGGACTAAGTCAGTTATTATCTACATATCAAGCTATTAA
>JAJZYA010000028.1 GCA_021806285.1 bacterium
AGGAAGAGACGAAAGAGATATTATGTTCGTATGTTTCTTCAAGCCTAGCGGTTGGATAAGCGCTTATAATAGCTTGTTTAACTACTTCTACAAGGCTTACTGGTACAGCTGCATAATAATTTATAAACCCTTTCGATCCCACTATTTCAAAACTAATATGTCTCTGACCGTAAAATTTTCTATTAAAACCTTTTTCCCAGGTTCCAGCTATAATATTATATATAATTTGAGCCTTACTAATACTCTCTTCATTAATATCTCTTTCGTCTCTTCCTCCTCTATTTTCAGTATCATCGCTCTCTGGAGGTAAATGTATAAGAATCGGAACAAGCTTTAACCCTCTTTCATAATTCTTCTGTTCTCTAAATATCTTTCTAATATGTAAATAAATAAACGGTCCTATTATTAGTATTATTCCTACTATTACGCCGATTATTTTAATAAACAAGGTCATTATCGCCTCTATTCACTAACCTTGACGTCCTTGTTATATCTTTTTTTCATATAGTCAGATTTCATATAACTAAGTTCCTTACTTTGTTCCCTGGGATCTTCTTTGGTTTTATTAACAATAATTTTAGCCTTTTCGACCCATTCCTTCTCAATCAAATCATCGTCATTAGCTACCTGGGGATTATCGCTAACTAAACTACTTCCACCGTCAGAATTATTGACTACATTTTTACTAGAGCTAGATTGATTATTATTTGAGTTAACCGAACTAGTAATCCCCGCTACCTTATTATTTAAATCTTTTAAGATGCTCTCTTTGGATACACTATCTTCAATTGGACTATTTGATTTAGATTTTTCTTGATATCCAGAGCTAGTGGTTTCAGGACTATCTTGGACGGGCTTGGGTAAACTTAATTCTGAGTTATTGTTTTCTGATGGCTGCATAGTTAAATTATAATCTTTTTTAACATATTTTAAAAGGGTTATAGGCTCTATTTTGACCTTTTGTTAGAAGATATTGCACCTAAATATACATATAGTATTAAACAAAATATTAATAATGTTATGAGATCTACGGTACTAAATTGACCTATTGACTCTAAAGCTAAAGCAATAACTATAACAATGGTAACGATAACACTTATCCTAGATTCGTTTTTTAATTTAAAACCTAAATATTTTAAATATCTAAGTATTAATATCATCAACACATAAGTAGTCAGTCCAGCTAAAACAAATCCAAACAATAGAAAAACTTGAGAAATTCGAGTAGGATCCGTAAAACCAAAAAACAAGCCATCTAATACCAGCAAGAGGACAAACAATAGTATTAATTTATATTTATTCATCGTTTTATTCATCGTTTTACATGATTATATAATAAAACCGCCCTATATCTCTATAAGGCGGTTTCTAGATTCTTGGAGTCGAAGTGATAAATCCGCTCATATTATAAATTGTTTAGCGCTTATTCGCTTCGACATTGACTGACCGCTCTTTTAGCTTTTAGGGCTAATTGAGCGATATTTTTGGTAATTTTTGTTTTCGTTTACCTGAAACAATATTAGCAAATTTCTGCTAAAAAGTCAATGATGTTTAAGCTTTTATTGTAATTCACATTATAAATTTTACTCTGCCTAAATTAATACTCGTAGATATTTTAATAAAGTTATGCACAACTTTAAATAAATAAGCATTATTGTTATTGACGAGATGAATTTATTAAATTATTATTAACTCAGCACTTGAACAAAAAAAGTGCTCAAAAACAAAAACGAATCAAGAACAACGGCTTCTCGCAAGCCGTTGTTTTATAACAAACATCTATTCTATATAGACTTAAACGTTCTGGATACTTGCCTTTCCAGAACGTTTTTTTAGCACAATACTGTTGATTTGATCGTCCTAATCTGTTAGTATTTAATATGACTTATTAAATTAATATAACGATTAAGGAGACTTAGCATATAGCCAGAACTAATCGCTTAAATGGCGAAATTAAATCCAGAACTTTGAGGGTTATAGACGAAGATGGTAAACAGTTGGGCGTTTTATCTTTGGAAGAGGCGTTAACTGTTGCGAGGGAAAAAGAATTAGATTTAGTCGAAATTAATCCCGACAGTAATCCTCCGATTGCCAAACTAACCGACTGGGGAAAGTATAACTATCAAAAAATAAAGCAACTTAAAAAGAATAAAAAAGCTTCAAAAGTTGCTGAGCTTAAACAAATCCGTCTCGGTTTAAAAATTGGGGAGCATGATCTCCAAATTAAACTAGATAAGACTAGAAAGTTTATAGAAAATAAGCACAAAGTTAAGTTCATGATAATGTACAAAGGTCGAGAACAGGCGCATAAAGAGATTGGTTTTAATTTAGCAAACAAGATAATTGAAGATTTAGGTGATAAAATAGTAGTTGACCAAGCCCCTGCATTAGCGGGGAGACAGCTAAGTTTTGTAGTAAGAGGAGTAAATTAGAATGCCAAAGTTAAAAACTCATAGTGGTACTAAGGACAGAGTTAGAGTGTCTAAAAACGGTAAGATTAGAACCGGACATCCTAATAAAAACCACTTTTTATCTAAAAAATCTGGATCCAGAAAAAGAAGCCTGAGATCACTAAGCACGAGAACTGGCACCATAGCTAAAACTATAAAAACTAAACTAGGCGCGTAATAAGAAAGTAAAGTATTTTTTTAGGGTACTTGTATAAAAGGAGTAAGCGATGAGAGTAAAAAGAGGAACAACAAGTCACAAAAGACATAATAAAATAAGAAAAGCCACAAAAGGGTTTAGTCACCCTAATAGGGTAAGTATAAAAAGAGGTCGACAAGCATTAATAAAATCCCTACAGTTTGCAACTAGAGACAGAAAAAATAAGAAAAGATCACTAAGAGAACTTTGGAACACTCGAATTAATGCTGCGGCTAGGTTAAACGAGACCACATATAGTAAATTTATGTTCTCATTAAAACAGAATAATGTTGAGTTGGATCGAAAAGTATTATCAGAATTAGCGGTTAGTGAACCTAAAGCTTTTAGTAAAATAGTAAAAACAGTAATTAAATAAACTAGCCATTTAATACTATATGGCAGAATACCTATAAGCCGGGTTCTGTTCTCGATAAACAAGAGTTGGTCATCTATCTAGGCCATATAATTACTTATAGGCTCAAGCGGATGTTAGGTAGATATGAAGGGATACATTGTGAGTTTCCTCGTAAATCCACCTCCTTGCAACGAGTAGGGTTTACCCCTTCTATATGTCGCCATATAGAACTGTGATCTCTTAAATCACTCTTTTCACCCTTACCATAATTGGCGGTATTGTTTCTGTGGCACTTTCCCTAGACTTACGTCCGGTCGTCGTTAACGACTACCCTTCCCTTTGTTGCCCGGACTTTCCTCGTGATAAACACGCGACCAACCAGTATTCTGCCAACGATTATTTTAACATAAATTAGATATTCTGTTTAGACAATTCTTGGTCTAAAGCTCTGTTAACAGCTGCATCGGCAAGCTTATTAAATTCTCTAGGTACGTGTTGAAATTCAACTTTTTTAAATTTTTTGACAAGATTACTAATATTATCGTGAATGGGCCAAATTTCTCTATTCCTAACCTTGAATATTCCCTTCATCTGATTAACAACCAAGAGACTATCCATAAAAACACTTACTTCTTTAGCACCAATTTCAAGACATTTTTCAAGCCCCAGTTTAAGGGCAGTATATTCTGCCTGATTATTGGTAGTAATGCCTAAATAAATACCCTCGTCGTATAAAATATTGTCATTTAGATCCATAATCACAAAACCGCTAGAAGAAGGGCCCGGATTACCTCTAGACCCTCCGTCTGCATATAGTTTAAGTTTGGTTTCTTTTAAATTACTTTCGGTAATTTTAATATCTTTATCTATATTGTTAAGCCGATCCGATCCTTTTAGGGTTTGATCTATTTCCTCTGACATTTTATAGTCTAGCTCCGTAATTGTATCTTTCTGCTCATGCGTAACAAGCCACAATTGAACTATTTTATAGTCATTTTCCATTCTAAAATGGTGATTATTTTTAATAGCAACTTCTGAAGCTCTATTTATAAAATTCAAAGCTTCTTGAAAATTTTCAAATACAAATTGTTTATATAATCCATGTTTTGTTTTTTGCCACATACCCTATATCTTATCAAAGCATACCTAGATATAAAAGAACATATAGGATAAAATGATTAAAATCGGGGTGTGGCGCAGTTGGCTAGCGCGTACGGCTGGGGGCCGTGAGGTCGCAGGTTCAAGTCCTGTCACCCCGACCACGAACGGAATATTGGTTTGAAACAAATTGTGATCAAAATTTCTTGAGTGAATGAGTAATTTGATAACTTTGTTTTTGAACCTTGGAAATAGCCTTAATAGTGAAGTTTAAGAAGGTTTTTTTGACTACTATCTTAACAACCTATGTTACAACACAGGCGATTTTAACTACCAACCGATGGATTGGTTGATTTGATATAACACAGAACGGTCCATTGGATCCGTAGATTAAAAAGCCCTACAAAGGTAATGTTGGACGGGCTATAATTAGAGGTAAGCTTGTCCAATATGTTATGGACGGATGCACGATCTTGAGTAAAAAGTAATTAAGTTGTATAATTTGCAAAATGTCTGTTGAGAACATCCAGGTTGAGCAATTCGACAACGGTCTACGGGTAGCTTTTGTTAATTTGCCTCATTTCCGCACCCATTCAGCAAGGCTTACGGTAGGTGCTGGTTCTATACATGAAGCGCCAGACGAATATGGGGCCGCACACTTTCTTGAACACGTTACTTTTCAAGGCACAAAAGCCATGCCATATGAAGCAGATGTACACCGATATACCGAAGAAAAAGGTCTAACTAAAAATGCCTTCACCCACCAGATGTTCACCACATACATTGCGGACGGTTATGATCTAGATTCTGTTGGATTTTTTGTAAGCCAATTAGCATTAAGTCCAAATTTAACTACCGAATCCCTGGAAGGTGAACGCAAGCCAGTTATAGATGAATTGAGGGGTTATGCTTCAAATCCGTATTTTAAAACTGCTATAGCACACGATGTAGCTATTAGAGGGGAATTATACGCACGTCCAATTGGTGGAACAATCGATGATGCTAAGCTAATGACTCCGGAAAAACTGAGAAGTTATTACCAAAGACACTACAGATTGGGCAATATGGTACTAGTTTTTTGCTCTGCCGAATCCATTGATCGACAACGTGAATGTGCCGAAACATTAATGGCTAATTATAAGTCAGACAGTAAAATTCAACCAACTTTTGTAGAACTGGGCGATTTTAACCCCTATAACTTAGTTTCTTCACTACAAAGAGTGGATTTACCTCTAAGTGCCCGAAGTTCCATAAGCATAAACTACGCTATGCCAGAAACCTCATCATTTAGAGAACAACTCAGCCAAATCCTGATTAGCATGATACTCTCTAAAACCGCCCATAATCGTTTACGAAGAGAACTGACGCTTTGTTATGGTGCAAATGTGGGTATTGTTAGATTATCTGACTCTAATTTTGGTCGCGATAAAAACTGGTCACACATCACAGCAACAGCTAACCTCAATGGTGAGGATGCAGTTGCGGGACTTAAAGCACTTAAAGACGATGTTTTGCATAAACCCTTGTCAGAAACCATTTTTGAATCCACCCTAATTACTATGCATCGTGACGTTGACCATTTAATGCAAAGTAGCCCTTCGCAGGTTGCTGATAGGGTACGAGATATACTTACCTTCTCAAAAAGAGACGAACTTGCTCTAGAAGAGGTTAAAGACTTTGCCGCAACAATTTCCTTAGATTCTTTAAGAAATTTACACAAAAGTCTAACAGACAAAAATCCTCTCATACTTGCTACCAGTCCCGACCAAAATGTTCTTGATAGCGTAGGCGATTGGGCAGCCGATCAAATAGCTTAGTTCACTATAAAGCTCGATGAACTACTAGTTATATCAGTTTTTAGAACACACTTACTCTAGTTACTCATTACATAAACAATCATCGATTATAAATTTTCTTTACACCTATAGAAGCTCTCGTCTTAAAAAAGATTTTTTAACTAGAAAGCATCAATAACGTCTTAATTTAGGGAACTTACGATGCTGATGAGCTAGGGTTAAAGACTGTAATTTAAACCTTTATAAGGTTTAACATTATTGATTAATTAAATAATTTTAACAAAGACAAGTAAGACTGCCAGAACGAAATTAAATGTCACCTCTATTGAACCAATCCTTCAAGACTTTTGTATTTATAGTAAAATGATTTGGGATTATGGAAAGTGAGCACAAGTTATCTGGTACAACCGTTCACTAATAAAATTAGGGACTGAACTGTTCGCGCAGTATACATATTAAATGTAATGACCTTGTTACTATTTGGTTATAAACCAAATAGTAACAACAAGCTAATCGATTCTAATGACTTTTTGCCCAATTTTGGCCTATTACGACAACAAAGTTAGATGTATAGCCTTGGGTTTCGATTGCCTCAGCCGAAGAAGATGATGAGGTACTAGGCTTTACTCCAAAGTATTTTTCTAAGAAATTATATGAATTGGGTTTTGAGTTTTTTGAATTGTCTAATATAAAGTTAGAGGTATATTCGGTACTGGCGTTTCCGATGTAAACAACATTAAAACCTTGGCTACGGAGATATGTTTCTTCTTTATGAGCCAAATTATTAACATTACTCCCATTGAGAATCGTAACTGAAGCATCTTCTTGAACAACAGGATTATTAGAAGTTATCTGAAGATAATAATGTTGAATCTGACTATAATTATTTAGACCAGCTCTTGGAATAAGAGCATCTTGAGGAGGGTTCGTTGGGGTCACGTAGGTAGTTAATAAGGCATTATTACCCGAATAACTCATTCCATAAGATTTAATTTGAGATGTATTAATCTTCTTAGCTAATTGAGCTAGTTTAAGGGCGTCAGCTAAGGATAAATCTGTTCTGACATTCTTGCCAATAGCATCAAACAGGTGCGTGATCGTTAAAGGATTGCTTAATACTCCAGCACTTAAAGCCTTTTGCTCCAAAGCTATTAGCATTTGTCGTTGGTGTTGTGTTCTATTTATATCGCTTAAGGGAAATCCATAGGCGTAAGGAGAGTCACCTCTTGCTAAAGCTAAGGCTAGGGCTTGTAAACCATCCAAATGAACTGGCCCATTCGGTAATTTTAACGGACCTCCGTGAGCCTTATCTACATTTGGATCATATAAACCCCTAGGGTCTGGGCTCTGGATATTGACAGTAATACCTCCGACAGCATTCACCGCATCTTCAAAAGCAGAATAATCTATTAAAGCGTAGTAATCTATTGGTATGCCAAAATCTGTTTCAATAACCTGCTGTAATTGTCCCATTCCACCTTTAAAATATCCTGCTTGATTAAAGTTAGCATTTGAGTTTGCATCATTTATCTTCTGATATCCTATACTAGGAATATTTACCCATAGATCTCTAGGGATACTCATCGTAAAGGCAGTATTGTTCTTAGTGTCAATACTTACGATCATTATAGAATCAGTAAGGGCCCCTTCATCACTTTCTGCACCCTGGTAGCCCGCCAATAGAATATTAACTCTTCCTTGATTTTCTCCCTTGAGAGTAGTATTACTAAAAATACCTTGAATATCACTAAAGACATTTCCATGAAAAACCTTGTCTATACTACCTAGTATCCTAGATCCAAACCATCCACCTACACCTATTAAAATCAAAAAAATAACAAGGATAGTTACCAAAGTCTTTTTCCTTTTTGACCACTTTTTCTCAGTCTTACCTAGATCCCCTCGGGTTCGATAATTTTTATACTCTTTATTTGGAATATTCGAATTTAATAAAGACTGCCTCCCATAATCTAAGCTATCCCCTC
This sequence comes from bacterium, assembly GCA_021806285.1. Taxonomy (GTDB): domain Bacteria; phylum Patescibacteriota; class Saccharimonadia; order Saccharimonadales; family UBA4665; genus JAJZMH01. Next base: position 7,881 of record JAJZYA010000028.1, read on the forward strand.
GTCTTCTAAGTCTGGGATCATTTATCATTTCAGTATTTTGAACTCTCGTTTGTGTAATTTCATTAATTGATTTGTTCTGATTATTAATGTTTTCTTGACCAGAACTTATAGGCTTCTGGTATATTCCATCAATATTAACTGGTCTTTTCTTGTCCATTTGATTATTTCACTTTCTCCAATCTAATTAATTTTACTGAATATAGACTGATTAATTTCCACAAAAAAAGTCGGGGACCGAGTTGATCACCTGAGGTATCTCAGGTGGGTGTTTGCACGTAATAACCACGGTTATTACAAATATTAAACTCCCTCTTACGTATGTATTCAGATAATCATACGCTCGGTCTGGTAAAACCTCCCGACGATTAATATTATAAAAGTTTAGGACAATTTAACCAATAAGAAATTTTAAAATTCCAAGCTCTATATTTGTAATAGGGGTAATAATAAATTGAAAAATTAACAACATAAATATTAAAATGGAAAAGAATCCAAAAGATTCTATCCTTAGCATTATTTCTTGAAGAGGCTCTGGA
>JAJZYA010000029.1 GCA_021806285.1 bacterium
ACTCTATCTAAGAACCGGTAGCTACCAACCACGCTCTCCGGACTCCATGGAGTTGTTTGATCATAGGGAGCTAAGAATGATATGGCCAGTCTTAGTGAATCTGCACCATAGCCTTGATCTAATATATCCGTAGGATTAACTACATTTCCCTTACTTTTACTCATTTTAGTACCATCAGCCGCTAATATTATTCCTTGACCTCGACGAGAAGCGTACGGCTCCATAGTTGGGACCAGTTTTTGATCATATAAGAACTGATGCCAAAAACGAGAATAAAGCAAGTGTAAGGTGGTGTGCTCCATACCTCCTAAATAAAAGTCGACTGCTCCCCAATATTTAAGTTTTTTAGGGTCAGCAAAAGCTTTATCGTTTTTCGAGTCAAAATATCTTAGATAGTACCAGCTACTTCCAGCCCAATTAGGCATAGTATCAGTTTCTCTTTTTGCAGGTTTGGAGCAAATTGGACAGGTAGTATTAACAAAACTTTCAACTTTAGATAGTACGCTACGACCGTCGTCAGTTGGTTCATAATCCTTCAGTTCAGGAAGAACTACTGGTAAATCTTCGTCTCGAACCGGAGTTGGACCATGATCTTCACAGTAAATTACCGGTATTGGCTCTCCCCAATATCTTTGTCTAGAAAATATCCAATCCCTAATCCTATATTGAACCTCAGTTTTACCAACTTTTAATTCTTCAAGTTTCTTTAGTATTTTAGGTTTAGCTTCTTTATAGGTCATAGAATCAAATTCACCAGAATTGGCCATAAAGAATTTATCCGGATGAGGTTTTATCTCTTTTTGGTAATTAACGAATTTATTTAATGAGGTGGTATAGACAATGTCTAAATCGTACTTCTTAGCAAAGTCATAATCTCTTTCATCTTGACCTGGGACTGCCATAATTGCTCCAGTTCCATAACCCATCAGCACATAATCAGCAATATAGATTGGAATCCTGGCTTTTGTTAAAGGATTAATGGCAAAGGCGCCGCTAAAAACGCCTGTTTTTTCTTTAGACTCCTCTTGTCTTTCAAGATCCGATTTAAAAGAAGCTTGTTTTATGTAGTTATCTACTTTAGCTTTTTGCTCTTTAGTGGTTATTTTTTTAGTCAACGGATGTTCAGGAGCAATAACCATAAAGGTGACTCCATAAATAGTGTCATGAGCAGTCGTAAAGATTTTTAACTTTTCTTTATGGTTTTCTATTTCAAAATCTATCGAGGCCCCTACACTCTTACCTATCCAATTAATTTGTTGATCGGCTATTTTACTAGGAAAATCAAGATCTTTTAAACCATCAATTAATCGATCAGCGTATTTAGTTATTTTAAGCACCCATTGTTTCAATACTTTTTTTTCAACCAAATTGTCACATCTTTCATGTCGCCCATTAACAACTTCTTCATTAGCAAGACCAGTCTTACAAAAAGGACACCAGTTAATTAAAGTCTCTTCTTTAACAGCTAAACCTGCCTTTAAAAATTGCAGAAATATCCATTGAGTCCATTTGTAATAGCTCGGATCACTAGTTTTAAAAGTTCTATCCCAATCAATACTAAAACCAAGAGAATCAAACTGTTTTTGAAAATTATTAACATTCTGTTCAGTTGCTTTTTGAGGGGTTATCTTATTTTTAATGGCAAAGTTCTCGGTAGGAAGACCAAAAGCATCATAGCCCATAGGATATAAAACGTTATAGCCATTCATTCTTTTATATCTAGCAAAGATATCAGCTAAAGCATATTCTCTAACATGTCCCATGTGTAGACCATCACCAGATGGATAGGGAAATTCGGTCAGCATGATAAACTTAGGTTTTTGGTCAAAATCTTTAGCTTGATAGGTTTTGTCCTTTAACCACTTTTTCTGCCATTTAGACTCAATTTCAGGAGGTTTATATCTAGTCATTTTGTTATTTTACCCCATAAATGACTATTATTTAAACTTTTATGCTTAGTATTTGATCTTTATTAGCATTATTGGATCGAAGCATTTTAAAATATTCATTAGATATTTGCTTAGTAATTTGTCCTATCTTGGCATCATTAATTAAAACGTTGTCTATCTTAAAGACGGGGAAAATAGACATACTACTACCACATAAAAAGACTTCACTAGCTAAATATAGTTCGGTTCGGTCAATGCTAGTCTTAATAGCCTTAATACCTAATTTTTGAGCAATTTCAAATATGGTTTTTCGAGTAATCCCCTCCAAGAGATCACTTGAGTCTGAGGGTGTTAAAAGGCAATTATCTTTAACTAAGAAAATATTGCTAACGGTGCTTTCAGCGACGTGACCAGAATAATCTAGAGCAATGGCATCATCATAACCTAGAGCCAAAGCTTCGTTTTTCATTAAGGCAGCATTAACATAGCCTCCATTGATCTTAGCTCTAGACGGTATTGACAAGTCCGGATTGCGCCTCCAACTGCTCACGATTAGATTTGCACCCTTTTTCTTAATCAAAGGTTCCATTTGGTATATAAAGATAGATAGGCTATTTTTAACCTGATAAGATTTAGCTCCACTTAATATTTCATCTGCAAAAAGAGTTATTCGAATTAAGGAATCTTGTTTGATAGAATTGGATTTAATAGTTTTAAGAACACTACTAATAAACTTTGTTTGATCCCAGTTTTTTAAAAAATCATTAAAACCAATAATTTTAGCTGACTCTCTTAGCCTCTTGAAATGCTCATTAATTTTAAAAAGATTAAGATGTTTTTTATCTTCACTTAAAAACATTGGGATAACTGTATAAGTACTTAGTCCATAAAGAACAGCTGAATTAGCAATGCTTAAATTAGCCTCTTTGAAATCTACTATTTTATTTTTAAAATAAACTTTTGGATAAATCTTACTCATAGAATTAGAACTGTTTTAAATAATTAGTATTAAAGGACGTTAAAAGACTGTTTCGAGCTTTAAAACGTTCTCTAGCAAGTTTGATGAGCTCTTCAACTAATTCAACATTGCTCATTCCTAAAAGGTTGAAATTGTGAGCATAGAGACCTCCTGGAAGAGGATTAACTTCGTTAAAATAGACTTTCTTTAGTTTAGCGTCAATAAGCATATCTACTCTTGCTATGCCACTTAAATTAAACGCTTTATAAATACTAAGACCGAGATCAATACATTTTTTAGCTAAATCTTGATCAAGCTTTGCTGGAATCTCGCTATAACCCTGTGATCCCTTAGCACCTTTTGACTTTTTGCCGCCTCTTAAATATTTCGTATCAAAATCAAAAAAGTCCTCAGGTTTAGTTAAAGGCCTCTCAAGCAAGGATGGTCTAGGTTGATCGTTCCCTATAATTGGTAATGTTACTTCTATGAGATTTGGAATTTCTTTTTCAACTAAAACAGTATCATCATAATGAGCAGCTACCTCTAGGCCATTTAATAATTCGCTCTTATTAGTTGCTCTCGAAATACCGATACTTGAACCTAAGTGAACCGGTTTAATAAAAAGAGGGAATTTTAGTTTTTTGGTAATAGTTTCAATAATAGAGCTTAGGTTGCTCTCAATCTCTTTTTTACTAAAAGATAAGTAGTCACTAACAGCTAAAGAATTCTGGGCTGCCACTTCTTTAGCTAAAAGCTTATTCATGGCAATGGCACTTGCACTCAAACCACAACCAACATAAGGAACATTGGCCATATCAAGCAGACCCATTAAACTACCGTCTTCCCCATAAGTTCCATGCATGGCCGGGAAAACTAAATCAATCTTTAAATAAGCTTTACGTCCAGCGATAGAAGTAGATTTTACAATCTTAAGTCCATTCTCGAAGCTTAAGCTGATAGGCTTAAGATGATTAAGTAGCCCATCGATCTGTCCACTACTAAAAGTATTAATATCTTTAAGCTTAGGATCGCTATACCATGCTCCGTCTTTAGTTATATAAATCGGTTCTACTCTATATTTTTTAGTAAGCTCTAAGGGACGAATTATACTAGCTAAAGCCGTTATTATGGAAACATCGTGTTCGGCTGATCTTCCGCCAAATATTACCGCTATTGTTTCCATATTTAGATTTTAACAACCTATCTACAATTAGTAAATACAATTAAGTACTACAATTAACTATAGTTATCTGTCCAATCGTTTTGCATCATCACTATGTCGCCTTTGGCTACAAAGTGTTTTAGATTGTTATAGTAAAAAAGAGGATCTTTTTCAATTTGAATATCACCTTTGAAGTTACTTTGATCTAGCCCTTGTTTAATATATTTAAGGACTGAATTTTCCATTAAAACTACTTGATCTGGTTTTGCCTCGGCTATTAATTGGCCCATCTTGAGATGAACATTTTTAGTTTCTTTCCCCTGATCAACTAATCCAGGAGATATATATATCTTACGGTTTGCCTTTAATTCTTTGAGAAGTTTACATCCAGCTTCTATACCTTCGATATTACCATTATAACTATCATCTATAATAACAGCACCATTAAGCTCATACTGACTCATACGATGCTCATATGGTTCTATCCCGTTTAAGGCTTTCTCAATGGCTTTAATACTAATCCCCTGACTTAAAGCTAAGATAGCCGCACTGGAAAGTGGACCAATTTGATGACGTCCTAATAACTTGGTTCTGATTTTGATTGTCTCTGATTTGTTTGTTAAATCAAACCTTAAACCAGATAAATCATTTTTGATGTTTACTGCCTTAAAATCTCCAATCCCATCTTTTGAATATTTATTAAACTTTTGATTTTTAAGAAAAGATCTCAAATAATTAGATTCGTTATTAACATAAACGTTCTTCGGCTTAACGAATTTAGTTACACTCAATATATCCTTGGAGACATTATCCATAGTCTTGTATTTATCTAAATGAGCCGGGGAAATACCGGTTATAACGGCTATGTCAGGACCGAATGTGTTTGAAAAACTATAGACATCTCCCGGTCTTCCTTCCCCAAATTCTAAAATTAACACTTCTTCGTCACCATTTAAACTTTTAGCAAAACTAGCATGCGAAGTAGCGACATTCATATTACCAACCGTAGCAGCTACTTTTTTCTCGCTGGCAAATACTTTCAAGAGCAGTTCCTTCATGCTCGTTTTACCATAACTACCGCAAACTGCTATCTTTAAAGCTTGAGATTTATGAAAAATATTCTTAGAGTTTTTTATCATTAATTTTTGCTTGGGATTAATATATAAAACTCTAGCCAAGAATACCGGAATGGTTATAATTTGTGACCAAAGAACCGGATAAAGAATAATGACTCCCAGTCCAAATCCCCATCCACCTACTAATTTATTAACAATATTCAAATATATAAGACTAAGACCGAATATTATCTGAAATATAATACCGATTCTTAATGTTAGGAGAATAAGTTTTGCAACCTGTGTTTTTTGAAGTTCTTTTCTTTTTTGAACTTTTGAGAAGTCATCTGTCTTCCAAAACCAAATTAAATAATCTAGTACGTGGTACTCACTAGATTGAAGCATATAAGTTATTAGGACTGGAAATTTAGGAGAATAAAAAGTTTTAAATGAATTGAAAATCTTATTAAGCATCTAGAAAATCCTTTACTAATTTTATTACTTTTTCTTTTTGATCTAAAAAAACATAATGCGAAGCAAGTCCAATTATTTCTAGAGTCGAATTTTTAATTAATTCATGAAGTAAATAAGCATATCTTATGGGTGTTTCGAGATCCTCTTCTCCATATATTATTAAGGTGTCGTTTTTGATAAGAGAGGCGTCGTGGCTAAGGTCTTCGGAAATTATCTTTTTGAATGTTTCTTTCATACCCTCGTTTAAAAGATAGTCTGATTTGATTTTATTATAGAAGTGTTTCTTAAGATTGTTTTTTAAATTATAGGGTAGGGGAGAAGTTAGTAATTTACCAGCTTTTGATGCCGTTTTAATTAACAATTTTGATTTATCTATTTCCCTAATTCCGGAAGCATCTAATAGAATCAGGTTGTCTATATTCAAATAATTATTAGCAACAATCTTGATTGCTACTGCTCCTCCAAAACTGTGTCCTACTAGGCCATATGGTTGAAGATTTAATTTTTGACAAAAACCTTGAATTAATTTAGCAAAATCAGCGATATTTAATCCAACTTTAGGTAATTCACTCTTTCCAAAACCTGGAAGATCGATAAAAATTAATTGATAAGATTTACTTAGAGAGTCGAAGGCTTGCTTTAGATTATTTAAATCATCTCCCCAACCATGGATAAATAATACACTTCTACCCTTCCCTATTATTTCATAATTTATTACTAGATCGTCTACAAGGACTTGCATAAGTTTTATTATACGTAAAAGGCGATTAAATAGCTAAGTTCATAACAAGAAACTCTTGATTAAAATAACTTATTTTAGCTTTATATAACTGAGTTTAAAAAAATCTTTCAATATATTTTAAAAACAAAATAAATTTAATTATATGTTGAGCTTAAAACTTGGTGGAGATAGAGGGACTCAAACCCTCGACCTCAGCGCTGCCAGCGCTGCGCTCTAATCAACTGAGCTATATCCCCCAATAGTTAAATATTTTAACAAATTTATATAAATAAGGGTAACCTCTACGTTACCCTTCTTCGTGCGCGCCCACCCTAGCGGCGGGTGCTTTTTATTTTTAATTTTTGTTTGGCATTACGCCGCTTGTTGCGCACGACCTATTTAAAAGCATAAACTTTTTTATTACAAACGTCAAATCACAGAAATGAACTGCTTATTTTTTTTCTTAAATATAGCAATGCTTATTTTATTTATGAAAATTTTTGATAATTCCAAAAATATCTCAGTTATATATTAACCTAGCTTTGGCTGTGCAATAAATTCAAAAGAGTTTTTTCGTCAATAATTTCGATATTTAGTTCTTTAGCTTTCTGAAGTTTGCTCGCTCCACTATTTTTGCCTACTACTAGATAAGTGGTTGTTTTAGCTACGCTAGATTGAAAGATTCCACCAAGTTCTCTAATTTTTGTAGCTGCCTCTTCCCTATCCATATTTTCAAGAGTTCCAGTGATTACAAAAGCAGTATTTAATAGTGGAAGGTTCGCTATAATTTTTCTAGTTTTAGGAATAAGGCCATATTGTTTAAATTTATTCAGTAAAGATCGATTTTGAGGCTCACTGAACCATTCTACGATTGACTCCGATACGACTTCTCCAACTCCTTCGATTTCATTTAACTCATCTTCTTTGGCATTAATTAAATTATCGAGTGTTTTAAATTTATTAGCTATATCTTCAGCTGTTTGAGAACCAACATGCCTAATTCCAAGGCCGTAAATAAATCTGGCAAGATCAGGATTTTTAGATTTATTAATAGCTTCAATTAAATTATTAGCTGACAACTGTCCGAATCTCTCTAGTTTAGCAACTTCACTAGCTTTTAATTTAAAAATATCTGCCTGATCATTGATAAGTTTATTGTCTATTAGGGTAATCACATTTTTTTCTCCTAGTCCTTCTATGTCTAGAGCAGCTTTAGAAGCAAAATGTACTATTTTTTTATAAGTCCTCGAAGGACATGAGTTATTGGTGCACCTAAAAGCGACTTCGCCATTTTGTGTTAGAGGTTTTTTACAATCTGGACAAACTTTAGGCATCTCGAATATTTTTTCATGGCCATTTCTGAGTTCCCTTAAGGATTTTACAACCTCTGGAATAATGTCTCCTGCTTTATGAACTATTACACTATCCCCTATCCTTAGATCTTTTCTTCTGATCTCATCGATATTATGTAGGGTAGCCATTTGAACAGTGGTCCCTGCTATAACTACCGGTTTTAGTATTGCGACGGGTGTTGCGACTCCGGTTCTTCCAATCGAGACAAATATGTCTTTTATGATGGTAGTGGACTCCTCGGCCACAAATTTATAAGCGATTGCCGCTCTCGGTGCCTTACCAACGACTCCTAGCTTTTGATAAATTTCAAGATCGTTTATTTTAATTACTAGCCCATCGGTATTAAATTCTAGTTTTTTTCTTGCTTCTTGCCACTTTTCTATAAAAGCTTCTAATTCATCTAAACTTTTTATTTTTTTATCGTCTTTATTTGTTATAAAGCCCAGCTCACTTAAAGCTAAGTACTCTTCTTCTACAGTCTTTATTTCATGAAATGACCTTATTAGATCATAAGCCCGAAAATATAGTTTGCGCTCACTAACAATTT
>JAJZYA010000030.1:0-613 GCA_021806285.1 bacterium
GTTTAGGTTTGATGATGGATTCAGAAATCGATCTTTTTAAACTTATGTAATAAATTAAAGTTATTAAAACTAGAATGCTGATAATAAACGGAACAAACCAAACCAGGTCGTTGCCGAGTAATAGATTCATTTTTTCTATCCAACCAAGCGGGCTAAAATTTAAAAGCCACTTAGCACTTGAACTATCAGCTATAGCTTTAATTATGTAAAAGACGCCTAATAAAAATAGTGATATTAAGTTTACATTTCTTTTAGATTCTACGAATTGACTCACCAAGGCCGTCAGAAGTTCAAAAAAGATAGCTAAGACCAAAATAGCTAAAATTAAAGGTATTAAAGAATTCCAGGCTAAGTTAACACTATTCATTTTACCCATTAGAATTATTAATGTTCCAAAGATTAATCCAAAAACTAAAATACTTTTTAATATTCCACATAAAACCCCGAAGGTGATAGATTTTAAGTTCTTTCCAAAACTAAATACTAAATCAAACCTAGTGGAATATTCATTATCAGATAATTGTTTTGAAGTGGTAGTAATAATCCAAGCAGCGACGGTATAGATTACTATCATTAGACTGGACCAAATCAAATATCCTCCAATGGTTTGGAT
>JAJZYA010000030.1:623-7779 GCA_021806285.1 bacterium
TATCTTTTGCAGGTCCCACTAAAATACTTAGATTACTTGTAGTAGCCATTGATTTAGCTAATGATAGTCTTTGATAATAATGTGGATACAAGCTTATGTAACCATCAACTTTTGAAAAAGTATAAAGCCATAAAACCAAGGCCCATATAATGGCTAAAAAGTAACTTCGTTTAAATATAAAATTAGATATTATTTTAATATTTTTCATTTTGTATTTTTATAAACTGATAGAAATAAATCTTCTAACGAGGTTGGTTTTGAATATATACGATTTGGTTTATATTTTAAGACCTCAGCTAGTATTTCATTAGTAGGACCAACTACTTGAAAAGTCATTTTTTCTTTTTCTATTTTTAAATTAATTATATTTTTATTTTTTGAAAGAGCAGGTTTTTGATTGTTGAAATAAACTTCAAACTTTGTTTGATTCAAGTGTTTTAAGTTTTCAAGACTACCGAATTCAATCAATTTGCCATTCTTTAGAATAGCTATTTGATCACATATAGCTTCAACTTCTTCTAGAATATGTGAAGATAAGAAAATTGTTTGTCCATTTTCTTTAGCTTCAAATATACTCTCTTTAAAAACCTGTTCCATTATTGGGTCAAGTCCAGTTGAAGGTTCATCCATAATGATTAATTTTGATCTTCTAGCCAAAGCTGAGATTATGGCAATCTTTTGTCTATTACCCCTTGAATATTGCCTAATTTTTTTATTGATATCTAGATCAAATCTTTTGATTAATTTGCTCTGATAGTCTAAATCATAATTATCTTTAAACTTTGAAAAGAAATATAGGGTTTCTTTTGCAGTTAGATTTGGCCAAAATGCTGGTTCGCTAGCTACGTAGGCTAAATCTTTATGAATTTCTTTAAAGTTTTTACTAGATTCCTTACCAAATATATTTATAGTTCCAGAAGTAGGGTATATTAAACCGAGTAAAAGTTTAATAGTAGTGGTTTTTCCTGATCCATTTGGTCCAAGATATCCTAAAATATTACCTTCCTCTAGCGTTAAATCAAGATTTTTAAGAGCATATAAAGATCCATATATCTTAGTTAAGCCCTTAGTTTCAATCACATGTGGCATACTAATTATATTACTCTAAAATTTAGATATTTATATCACTTTAGGTAGATTAGCTTTTTTATAACTCCCCAGTATTACGTATTCAAAACCTAATTTATTTATTTCGACTAAAGCTTCAATCATTTCCATATCTTTAATACCAGACTCAACCTCAAGATAAAACCTGTATTCAAATGGTCTATTTGGGATCGGAAAAGATTGTAAGAAAGCGATATTAATATTTCTTTTCGAAAAAGTATCTAGTGACTTTACTAACGATCCTGGTTGATGAGTTGTTCTAATAATCAATGTGGTTTTGTTTGCTCCCTCGACATTTGTTTTATCGTAAAGTTTTATCACAATGAATCTAGTTAAATTATTAATATCATCTTGAATATTTTCTGCCAGAATTTCCAAACCGTATATTTCGGCGGCTTCTTTAGAGGCAATCGCAACTTTAGATTTATCGTTAAGTTCTTTAATTTTCCGACAACTTAAGGCCGTGTCATCTTCATTTACTAATAAGCACTTGGTTAAATTGGTTTTAATATAATCCATACTTTGAATAATAGCGGGAGACTGAGAATGTACTTCTCTAATATCCTCAATTCTAGTACCCTTTAATCCAATTAAACATTGATTAATATTTATATAAATTTCGCCAATGATTTGATATTGTCTTGAATCTTGATTTAGGGTACTGTCTAATAAAATGTCGTAAACGTGATTGATGTCGCCGTATCTATTATTACCAGTTGCAACTACCGCATATTCTGTTTTATTTGAGTCTAGTTCTCTAAAGACATCTAAAAAGTTTCGACAATAGATAATGTCTTTTGCGTTTTCTTTAAAATACTTTAAAGCAGCAATCTCGTGAAAAGATCCTCTGTCTCCCTGAATGGCTATATTAAATTTAGGCACGTCTACTATTCTAGAGTTATTATCTAAAAGCTTCAAATTATTATTTAGTTTTTTAATAAAAATTAAAGTTCTTTATAAAAATAATTAGAAGACATACATTCCCTTTGATATTTCATAGCTTCATAAAAACTAAAAGCAGCAACAGTATTTTTGGCGAAAAGTTCAACATATCTTATTCCATCTATTGCTATTTCTCTCTCAAGTCTTTCAATTAGAAATCTTCCAATTCCTTTTCTTTGCTCAGATTCTTTAACCACAATGTTATGTAACATGGCAGAACCACATTCTCTACTAACTGAATAACTCCCAATTGCTAAAACTAAACTTCCATTAGAAACGTAATAGTTTGAAAAGTTTGCGGATACTCTTTGCCAATACTCTGCTGTATTTGTTTTTGTACTTACTTCGGCACTCTCTGTGTATTCGAGATAAATATCTGCACATTGATCTTTGATACTTTGTGGCGATCTAGTTCCTAGGGGTTTAAAATACATTAGTAATAAATATAAAGAAAGTTTAAAAAAAGTCTAGTTATCGCCTCCACTAGATGATGAGCTATGATCACCTCCACTAGTTGTTGTAGGTACGTATATGGGCGTATAAACAGGAGTATATACTGGTTTATAAATTACTACTGGAGATGGCGCAGGAGCAGGCTTAGCCACTACTTCAAAGTCTGCGTAAGGAAGAGCAGTATAATTGTCCGCATAAGCTACTATTCTATATATTCCTGGACTATTAAATAATTTTGGATAATTATTAAAATTAAACGTTATTGATTTATTGGGTTTAATAATATAGTTTTTACTGGAAGCACAATGACTAGTATTTTCTTTTGAGTGAATCCTCACCCATTGGTAATTTTCCCATTCGTAAATATGAAGAGGTTCATTCGGACAATGATTTATAAGAGTTATGGAATTAACCAGTTTATTAGTTATGGTGTAATTAATGGTGTCTCCAACCGTATATTTTGTTTTTGAGGTTGAAACTAAAATTTCTCCCTGAGGAAACTGCAAAGTGTTGACTTTATTTGCTTGCCAATAAATTGTTATTAAAAAGCCTATGAAGATAAGAATATAAAAAAACGACCAAGCCAAAATTCTTTTATACTTATTTTTTTTCTTATTTTCTGGAGTTTCACTCATAAGCTTCTGACCCTCCTAAATCTATAAATTATGGCTATTGCCATAACAATTCCCATAATAATCCAAAGAGTCCTAAAAATACCATGAGTTAAATCGGTGCCAACATAAAGAGCGTGGAAGAATACAAAAATAGCTATTAAATAAGCTAGAAAATGTATTGTTTTCCAGGTGTGGGGCTTTTTATCAATCCAAAGGTAAGTACTTATTGCAATAGCAAGTACTCCATACATTGCTAGTATTCCTAGAGCTACGTATAGAGACCCTAGGTGATGATTAAATAGGGTCACTCTTTTATAGTTAGATAGAAAAGGGAATAGGATCTGGGCTATATTAAATGGAACATATGTGTCAAATAGAAGAGCGATTCCATGAATTGCCACTGATACTATAAATACTAAACCGATAGCTTTATGGGTCGCCCAAGCTGTGAGAGGTTCTAATACTTTAAAAGTATAACCACTAATTAATCCTACACCCGAAAGTATTAAAAAGAAGAGCGAGAAAGCTGCTATAAAACCGGCTGTACGAGTTATATACCAAGGCCAAGAGGTTTTAGCTCTCTTTGTAAGTAGAGTTTTAACACTAGGTCCCTTTACGGGTGTTACTAAAATATCTGGGTTGCCCTTTAGGTTATTTGAAGTTTTAGCAGAAACTAATTTAATAGTTTGAGTATTTGAAATAGTTCCGACATTAGATATTAAGATAAATCCTAGAACTATTAGAGTTACTATTAAAATTTTATTTAGCTTTTTCATTTTCTATCTTTATTATATTAGATTTCTTAATTAATTTGGAAAATTCTAAGTTTTCTCCAAGGTATTTATATTTTAAGCTATCTTTATCGATATATTGTATAACAACTGAATTAACCTTAAAATCATCTATTAAAGCTAACCCAATTTTCATATCGATAACCATTATTGAAGCTAGAATATCTGAATTTGTACAGCTAGCACTAGAAATACTTACTAATTGAACATTGGTTTTAGCGGGTTTTAGAGTTCTGGGGTCAATCAGATGATGCCAAGTCTTTAATAATTTCCGACCTTTTCTTTGGTTTGGTCCTGAAGAGGCAATATTATCAACAGAATTTAACTTTGGGTGAAAAAATCCTATTGTTTTAGTTTGATCAACTCCGTTAGCAATAGCAATTTTTATTTCCTCGCTTTGAGCTTTAACAACCATATCTCCCCCAAAGCTTACCCAAAATCCTTCAAATTCTTTGGATAGCATCTTAGCTATTTTATCTGCTAAATATCCTTTACCGATGCCCCCTAAATCAATTGCTCCCCCATAAGGTATTCTTACCCAATCATCGTCTATCTCTAATTTATCTATTGTTAGAACGGATCTATTTCTATAATCATCAACGACATCATTTTCAAAGCCTTTAACTTTAGAATGCAAGTATCCTACCTTCTGGACGGCTGGTAATATAAATGGGTTATAAAGACCTTTGCTTAAAATTGAATAATATTTGGCTTTTTTTAAAATATCCCTAAATTCTCTTGAAGGATAAAACTTAAGCCCGGCATTTCGGTTAAATCTTGAAAGTTCACTATTGGGAATAAATCTTGAGAATTGTCTTTCAAAGCTATAGACCATTTTCCAGAATTTCTTATTAAAGTTTTCTACTTTTGTTTTCGAAGAATCGGTATAGATTACTAATTCTATTATTGACCCTAGACCTGGACGTTTAATGTAATATTGTTGCATTATGGTGGTGGTATAGAGGCAGTAGTTTTAGGTGCTGGGGCAGATAAATAAATCGGTGCAAAAGTCGGAGGAGTTGAATTTACAATACTTGATGAAGGGGTTGAAGACGAAGAACTGGTTTGAGTTTGATTAGTTGGAGCTGTAATAACAAGAGGAGAAGGGGGGATAGAGTTTACTAGACTATCAATTTGCTTTTGTTTAGCATTTGTCAGGTAATAAGGCGAATTTTTAGTTGGTTGCCCAGAGGATTTAGGTGGCAAAATTCGGAGTAAATCACCGACCATAACTATTAAACTCCCTAATACTATTCCCACTAAACCGATGGCATAGACGTTAGCTGGCCAGCTTCTTAGGATGCTACTTTGTTTGGGAGATGATTGAGTAAAAGCTTCTGTTAATATTCTTTTGCTATCGACACCTTTAGAAGCTAAAACCGATACCATAGCTTTCATGAAACCCGGAGGGCCACAAATAAAGAATTTTTTATTTGAATAATCTGAACTCGAATATTTATCTATAAGATTAGCATCAATTCTACCCGTTGCGGCATTGGAAGGATTTAATTTGTCTATAGGACCGTTTCCAACTACAAATATAGTCTTAAGATTAGGATTGTTCTTTTCAATATTTAACAAATCTTCTTTAAAAGCAATATCGTTCTGATCCTGAACGCTGTAAAGCAGTGTTATTTTATTGTCAGTATTAAGTTTAGAGCAATAAGTCATCATGCTCATAAAGGGTGTAATGCCAATTCCTCCAGCTATGAATATAGCTTCTTTATCTCTATTGACGTCGTAAATAAATCCCCCAAAAGGACCCCTAATGTTAACCACTGTTCCTTCCTCTAGCTTGGAAAGTTTAGTAGTGAATCTTCCTCTAACTCTCATACTAAACTTTAATTCATCTTGGTCGGTGGGAGAGCTAACTATTGAAAAACACCTAACAGCTGATTTTTTACCTCTTTTTTCAAAATTAATAGCAGCGTATTGACCTGGCTGAAAAGCTATAGGTCGCTCATTCTCATCCCTTTTTAAACCTAAAAGAATGGTTGAAGGTGTAATGTTTTTGACTTCACTTACTAAATAATCATGCATATTGGTTTTATAGAATGTATAATAGTTATTATAACATTTATGGCTTTAAAAAAGATTAAGATAAAAAGCTCAAAAATAGCTGTAATCCTAATTTTAATAGGTATTGCTGGCTTAGTATATAGTTATGCTATTTATAACTACTATCCCAAGCCACCAAATGGGGCCCTAACGAGCAAAAATGCTCCTTCTAGCATAAAACCCTCCTCCAATGCTATCAACTCGTATAGCGTACCTCCGAATAATCCAAAATACATCATTATCCCATCTCTTAACATATCTGATACTAGAATTGTCAAGCTTGGATTGACCTCGGGAGGTCAAATTGCTTCCCCAGATAATATATACGATACTGGTTGGTATCAGAATAGCGCCCTTCCTGGTCAAAAAGGCGCAATGTTCATTTATGGACATGTCTCAAGTTGGACCGCAAACGGAATCTTCTATAACCTAAAGAAGCTAATTCCCGGGGATAAAGTATTAATAGTAACAGGAAATAACAAATTTTATACCTATCAGGTTGTAACTTCTAAAGTTTATCCATATAACAACGTTAATATGCAACAGGTTTTATCACCAATAGATCCGAAAGTTGCTGGACTAAATTTAATGACTTGTACTGGTCAAGTTATTAAAAATACGAGTGAGTTTAATCAAAGACTAGTAGTCTTTACCAAATTGATTACTTAGACTTTTTAGATAACTTAAAAACGACTTCTTTATCTTCAATTTTAACCAACGATTCAAGAGCATCTTCGCTCGTTTTATCAACCACCACGGCTAAGGTTTCTTGGCATACTATATCTTTAAAGTTATCAATAGCTTTTTTAAGATTAGGATCTTCAATTTTTTCAAAATAGAGATCAATCCTATCATCTACGTTAAAATTAGCATTTTTTCTAGCATTTTGGATATGTCTAATAAGTTCTCTAATCAAACCTTCTTGATATAGTTCGTCAGTTATTTTTATATCCAAATTTACTTTTTTAGCTTTTTTAATTTTCTTTACGTTTAATTCTTCTAATATGATTTCATCAAAATCGTATTCAAAAGACGGCATCTCCACTTCACCTAAAGGCTGTCTAACCTTAATAGAGTTTTCGGCTCGAATCGATAGTCCAATATTAATATTTTCTCTAAGCTTAATCATTTCAGCAATAAGTTTTTGATCAATTTTCGAAGCTTTTGGCCAAGAGCTTAAATGAACCGAAG
>JAJZYA010000001.1 GCA_021806285.1 bacterium
AAATAGATAATTCTTGAGGCTATAATATTCATTATACTTTAAAGAAAATAAGGAGAACTACTACAACTAGAATTAAGATTAAAAGAATTAATAGTAAGTCTATAATATTAACTGCTTTTTTAGTCGAGTCCGGTTTAAGTAGTTCAAAATTATGGGATTCCTTCTGGGGCTGAGATAAAAGATTACTAGCTTCTTCGCCTAGATCTAAACCTCGATTTTTTAATAATTGTTCGATCTTGTTTTCTTTAGCTGGTGGATTTTCGTCATCTAAAGCTCCTTGGTCTCGAATGGCAGGGTCTCTTTCAAAATCTATTTCCCTTTCAAGTAATTCTCTCTTTAAAGCTTTTTTAACATTACCGCCCCGTAAATATACTTCAATCATTCTTCTTAATCCTTTTTCGGTAAGTTGGCCGCTCTCATGAATTTTCCTTAAATTTGTACCCATTACTTCTACCTTAGAAGCAATTAAAAGAAGTTCTCTTCTTTTTAGATTAATACCAGACTTAGGTTTTTCGACTATTTTTTCATCTTTAATCGAAGCTTTTTCCAATGTTTTCCCGATTTCTATAATTTCTTGCTTCGAGATTCTTTCTTTCTTAACATTTTTGGGGGGAGATGAGATTTTTTCAATA
This sequence comes from bacterium, assembly GCA_021806285.1. Lineage (GTDB taxonomy): Bacteria > Patescibacteriota > Saccharimonadia > Saccharimonadales > UBA4665 > JAJZMH01. Next base: position 633 of record JAJZYA010000001.1, read on the forward strand.
TGACTGGTTCGATCTGGGATATTTTCAATTTTAGCAGCTCTTTCTCTTAGAAAGTTTTCTTGCTTAGTGATTCTTTGGCTGAGTCGTTGAACTTCCTTATTTAATTTAGTCTTAAGAGCCTTTTCGGATTTATTTTGTTGATCTATACGAGCCTTTCGTCGATATAATAAAGCGTCTAGTAGAGCGGCACCACTTACGACTTTAGGTACATTTACAACTCTTCGGGGAGGAGGAGTTTCTTTTTTAATCGAAGTATCGACGCTAGATTGGTTAATATTTTCGTTTTTTGGATTTATGTATATAATTTCTTCTTTATGATTTATGCCAGGATCCTCTTGAATATTTGTTTCAAAAGTATCTATAGTTATTTCGCTATCATCAGCTTCTTCAAGTAGTTCAATTGGGTCGCTTGGTTGATCAACCGTCAGCTCTCTAGCAGCTTGAATAAATGCAAAATCTGGGTCTCCAGTTTCATAAACATTTTCTAAATAAGTCTTAGATGCAATAGTTTCATGATCTAAATGATCTTCTTCGTCGACCTCTTCTAAACGCTCTCGGGCAATATCTCGAGATATTTCTTGTATTTCTACTACTGATAATTCTTCAACCGGCGCTTCAGAATCTAGCTCCGGATTTTTATCTATATCCTTTAAAGCCTCTAATAGCGAGGGTTTTTCTAAGGGTTTAGTTTCCTCTTTTTTGGCCTTAAAAATAGATTCAATAATACTCTTTGGGGGAGTTAGATCATCATCATCTTCTTCTGAATCTTCATCTTTCTCGTAATTGGTTGGATCAATCGGAGAATTTTCCATTATTAATCATTATTCTTCTTGAGATGTTTTCGCTGATTCAGCTTCAGCCTTTTCGTCAGACTCAACTTCAACTTCTTCTTCGGCTTCTCCTCCTACGGCATCATTGGCAGCCGCTACGGCGCTAGGTTCAAAGACGCTTGCCAATTGAGAATCTGGAGATGTTTTTAATTCAACACCTTCCGGTAAAATTAGATCGGAAGCTTTAATGTGATCACCGATTTCTACTAATTTTTCAGCATCATAATAGAGAACGTCAGGGATATTACTTGGAGTAGTTTCAATTGTAACACTTTCAAGATTATTAAGAACCATAAGACCAGCTCGTTCAGCTGGAGAGGCAGTATTTTCATCGTTATATTTAGGATGAACAGGAACTTCGGCTTCAACCTTTTGGTTAATATTGACAGCATTAAATACTAAATGATTGATATCTTGATTCTTATTCTCAAATTCAACGGATTTAATTAGAGTTGTATAATTCTTATCTCCAACCTTAACTTCAACAGGATGATGTTTACCGGCGGCATTATATATTTTAATTAAAGCCGTTTTATCTCCTTGGACAATAATAGATTCTTTTCCATGGTTATGAATAACGGCTGGAATTTTACCACTTGATCTAAGTTGCTTAACCCGTTTACCAAGAACTTCTCGTTTTTCGAGTTCAATACTAAGCTGATCGTTTGACATTTTTTCTCCTTGATTATTTCAGATAGATTATTTGTTTATATTATATCAGATATCCAACGGATTGATAGATTCTTTTTTTAATTAGATTTTTTAATTGATCTAATAGTAAGCCTTATCTCAGGAGCTAATCTTATATAACTAATCTGATCTGATATTTAAATGTGTATTTTAGAATATTTAAGTTATACTTTTAGTTAATGTTTGATGTAACACATATTATCCAATCTGGTGGAATTTGGTTAATCGGTCTATTTATATTTTCAGAGGTTGGTCTTTTCTTAGGCTTTTTTCTTCCCGGTGATACTCTCTTAATTGCAGGAGGTATTTATGCTATGGAAGGTAAGTTAAATATATTTTCTGTCATTATTGTGGCTATTATTGCGGCTATTCTGGGAGACAGTACTTCCTATTTAATTGGTAGGAAGATAGGCCGAAGACTATTTACTAAGAAAGACAGCGTCCTTTTTGACGCTAAACACGTTAAAAGAGCCGAGGATTTTTATCAAAAATATGGCTCCAAAGCAGTTTTGATAGCACACTTTATACCTGTTATTAGAACTTTTAATCCGCTAGTTGGAGGAGTCGGTGAAATGCCTTACCCAAAGTTTTTAATTTTTGACGCTATTGGCGATACGGCTTGGGCTATTATTGTTACTCTGATTGGTTACTACATCGGAAGTCGTATTCCAAACGTTGATCACTATATTTTGGCAGTAGTTGGTTTAGTAGTGGTTGTTTCCTTAGCTCCAACTATTTATCATTTCGTGATAAAAAGATATTTAAAATCTCGAAAAGCTAAAAAAGAACTAAAGCTTTAGGTATTGGGCTGTATAGCCTTTTTGCTTAATAATCTCTTCGGGTGTACCTTTGGCAATTATTTGACCACCTTGATCTCCCCCTTCGGGTCCCATATCGATGATGTAATCGGCGTTTTTAATTACGTCTAGGTTGTGCTCGATTACGATCATACTGTTTCCCGCATCAACTAAGGCGTGCATCACGCTTAGTAATCGTTTAACATCATCAAAATGTAGCCCCGTAGTGGGTTCATCTAAAATATAGAGAGTCTTACCTGTGGGTCTTCGAGATAACTCTGAAGCCAGTTTAATTCTTTGAGCTTCTCCTCCACTTAAAGTAGTAGCCGGTTGACCTAAACGAATATATCCCAAACCTACGTCTACTAGAGTCGTAAGCTTTCTGGAAATGGCTGGGATATTAGAGAAAAAATCTAGAGCTTGTTCACAGGTCATATTTAGTACTTCACTAATATCCTTTCCCTTGTAGTGCACTTCTAGAGCTTCTTTGTTATATCTTTTACCATGACAAACTTCACAAGTAACATAAACGTCTGGAAGAAAGTGCATTTCAATTTTAATAATCCCATCACCTCGACAGTTTTCACATCGTCCGCCTTGAACATTGAAACTAAATCTTCCTGGCTTATATCCTCTTAGTTTTGCTTCAGGAACAGAAGCATATAACTCTCTGATCGGAGTGAAAAGTCCAGTATAGGTAGCTGGATTTGACCTTGGAGTACGACCGATTGCTTCTTGATCAATAATAATAGCTTTGTCTAAATTTTTAATTCCTTCAATGTCTTGGTGTTTACCTGGGACGGTTGATGCGTGATGTAATCTAGCGAGAAGTTCTTTAGCTAATATATCGTTAATTAGGCTCGACTTACCGGATCCAGACACCCCACTAACAACCACCAGTTTTCCTAGAGGAATATGGACATCTATATTTTTTAAATTATTTTCACTTGCTCCCTTAATAACAAGTTCTTTTTGATTCCCAGATCTTCTTCTTTTAGGAGTCTCAATTTTTTTAGAACCCTTTAAATATTGGGCGGTTAAGCTGTTTTTGTTATTTAAAACGTCGGATAGTGGGCCAGCTGCTACAACGTGACCTCCGTGGATACCTGCTCCAGGACCAATGTCAACCAAAAAGTCTGAAGCTCTAATAGTTTCTTCATCGTGCTCAACAACTATGACACTATTCCCAATATCCCTTAAGTTTTTTAAAGTCTTAATAAGTTTGGCATTATCTCTCTGATGTAATCCAATTGAAGGTTCATCTAATACATATAAAACTCCCATGAGACCCGATCCAATCTGAGTAGCTAATCTAATCCTTTGGGCTTCTCCCCCACTTAAAGTATTGGCGCTCCTTAAAAGATTTAGATAATTTAAACCAACATCGTTCATAAATTTTAAACGAAAACTTATTTCTTTAAGAATGAGGTTAGCAATCTGTTGTTCTTTTTGGTCTAAGTTAAGATTATTAACCCAACTGATGGCATCGTTAATATTTAAACTACAAACATCCATAACAGAATAGTCTTTTATTTTAATGGCCAAAACTTCCGGTTTAAGTCTTAGACCCTGACAGGCGTGACAGGGTTTTTCTTGCATATACTTTTCTATATCTCTCCTAATAAAGTCACTTTCGGTTTCTTTATGCCTTCTTTCTAGATCAGGAATTACTCCGGCATAAGTAGTTTCAAAACTACGCCCATTACCAATACTAATTCGATACTTCTCGTTTCCAGTACCATATAGAATTTTATCGATAATATCTTTTTTTAGCTCACCAGTAGGAACATGTAAACTAAATTTATACCTATCAGCTAAGGCTTGGAGTTTTTTAGTATGCCAGTTATCGACATTAATCCGATTATATGGTCTAATAGCACCTTCTGCTATAGTTAAGCGGCCATTCGGTATAACAAGTTCTGGATTTACTTCTAGTCTCGATCCTATCCCAGTACAAACTGGGCAAGCTCCCTGGGGAGAGTTAAAGCTAAATGATCTAGGCTCCAATTCAGGAATAGCTATATCTGGATGATTAGGGCAAGCGTAAAGTAAGCTAAAGGTTTCCATCTTATCCTTATCATGCTCTAAGATTGCCACTTTGTTTTCGGCTATTTCGAGAGCTTGTTCGATGGCTTGAACAAGTCTATTGCGATTTTCTGAGTTATTAACAATCCGATCTACAACAATTTCTATATTATGCCTATAATTCTTATCTAAATCAGGAAATTCTTCCAAAGTATAGATAATACCATCTACTCTTGCTCTGGCGTAACCAGACCTGAGATATTTTTCGCTAATATGTTCAAAAGCTCCTTTTTTGGCCGAAACAATAGGAGCTAGAATCACTAATCTTTTATCTTTATATTCATTTTCAATCTGTTCAATAATGCTTTGCGATGTTCTCCTTTCAACAGCTATACCATCAATTGGACAATGTGGAATACCAATTCTAGCAAAAAGAAGTCTTAGATAGTCGTATATCTCTGTAACAGTGGCAACAGTTGAACGAGGATTTCGGCTAGTAGATTTCTGATCAATACTAATGGCTGGACTAAGACCATCTATTTGGTCAACATCAGGCTTTTCCATAATGCCCAGAAATTGTCGAGCATAGGAACTAAGGCTTTCAACGTACCTCCTTTGTCCCTCGGCATAAATAGTATCAAAAGCTAAAGAAGATTTTCCAGAACCGCTTAAACCAGTCATAACAACTAATTTATTTCTTGGAATTTCTAGGTCTATATTCTTTAAATTATGTTCTCTTGCACCTTTGATAACTATTTTTTCTGCCATTTATTGCCTCGAATTTGACATATTATTATACCTCAGTTTTTAGATAAAAGATAGAACCTAAAGTAAAAAGAAGAATACTTGACTTAACTAAATCTTGATAAATATTATTGACTTTGTTGCCAGTTCGTTGTATATTAGCAGTCCAGTATTTTAAGGGAGAAAAGATGCAAACTTTTTTGGTGCTTGGGTTAATTCCAGGAACAAATATTCAAATTAATTTTTTTGTATGGCTAATTATTAGCATAATTATCCTTAGCTATTTAGCTAACGGTTACTTCCATTATTTAAAGTTTGTTAAAAGATATGTAAGAGAAATTGAAAGACCTGGCCCCAGACCAGCTAGTTCATTTCATACTCGTTTAAAATAATACTTGCATATTTTTTTAGATCTTTAATTAACTGAGAGGAGCGATGATCTTTTTCATATTCCTTAATTTCTGATAGAAATTTATCATATCTACTAATACCATCAGGTTTCATAAATAACTTTTTCTCAAGATACTTTTTCCAGATTATTTTTTGGTCTGGAGTTAAATGATTCTTAAAGTTATATGCTAAAAATAATGGATATAGCTCATTTAGATTATGATTACTAAAAGTTTGCTGAACTAGAGGGCTACGCGTTAAGAGAACTTTTTTATACTGATCACTTGGACTATCAAAACCATCATAAAGATTTTCATTACTTAAATTGGTTTTAGTCTTTTTGTTCTGTTCTGAATCTAAGATCTCTTTGGCGCCAACAATTTTAGGTAAAAGATCGTCCTTTGTAGCTAATAATTTGGAGTAATTTTTAAGATGTTCACTTTTATCTATTGATAGTCTTTTTTCAGATTCATCATTTAGAGTAGATATTGGAGCTAGAGCTGGAGATCTATTTAATTTGATTGTTTTAAAGGGGGTGAGATATCTTTTTTGGTCTGGATCATAATGCCACATATCAGCCAATTGTTCAGAGCTAAGTTTTAGAAAATCTTCAGGGTCATACCTAAGGTCATACACTAGGGCGCTTGAAGCGTCGCTATGACTAATATTCATGAGCGCAACAAGAGCGGTATTTAAATATTTGGTTTGGTAATGGCTGGAAGTATATAAGAAAGTTTTATTATTTTTTAGAAAATCTAAAACGTTCTTTTTTAAGCGTAATTCTTTTAAATAATTAAAAAGTTTTGGTTGTTTTTGTTGGATTAGCTTGGCAACCTCGATAGTTGCCAATACATCACTAAGAGCATCATGAGCACTATAGTGTTTTAAATTATTAGCTTTGGTCAAAGCTTCAAGCTTATTAATAGGATTATCTAGTTCACCTAGAGGCCAATTAATTCCTTGAGGCCTTAAGGCTCTTGTCATACGCACCAAATCTAATATATCCCACCTCGAATTGTTTTGATCCCAGTGCCATTTATAGGGATCATAATAATTACGATAATTCAGATATCGCATAAACTCATCGTCAAATCTAATATTATTGAAGCCGACAAATATAGTATTAGGAGTGTTGATCTCTTGATTAAATATTTTAAGAAATTCAAATTCTGTTAACCCTTCTTGAAGAGGAGAGATACCTGTTAGAAGTATCGCTTTAACACTAGGTAAAGTGTCGCTAGAAAGTTTTAGGCTTATGTTATAGGGCTGATTAATTAGGTTTAAATTGGAGTCAGTTCTTTGACCAGCAAACTGCATAATACGATCTGATTTTGGAGAAAGACCACTAGTTTCTAAGTCATAAAAAAAATAAGTAAAAGACATTTTAATAACTTAAGCGACTACTACTTTCAATATCAAAAGTAACTTTATCCCCACTTTTAAGGCCTTTTCTGCGAAGTTCTCTATAGATTCCTCTTTTATTAATAATATCTTTTAATCTTTGTTGAGATTGTTCGTTACCAAAATCTGTTCTATGAGCAAACCTAGTAATGTTTTCTCCGGTGATAAGATATAAACCTTTGGACAATTTTTTGACTTTAAAGCTATTCGGATTATTCAAGAGTTTAATAACTGGCGTTTTTGGTTTAGAAGATTTTAAATTTTTAGGTTTTAGGACAGAAATTAATGAAATTGATTCTTTTAATTCTTTGAGATTTTGTCCGGATAGGGCAGAAATAGCGATTAACTTGGTTTTCTTGGGTAAAATCTCTCTAAGAAGTTTCATTTTATTGTCCAAAGCTAATGGATCAACCCCATCAATTTTATTAATAATAACTAATTCTGGTAATTTAGCTAACTTTTTAGAATAACTTTCCAATTCTTTTCGGATTATTAAATAATCCTGGACAATTTGATCACTGTAAAAATCTATTAAGTGAATAATAGCTTTAGTTCTTTCAATGTGCTTTAAGAAACTATGTCCTAAGCCTTTTCCTAGAGAAGCTCCTTCGATTAATCCAGGAATATCTGCAATTAAGACACTCCTTGTTCTAGACAAGTCGAGAACGCCTAGATTAGGCACCAGAGTAGTGAAGGGATAATTGGCTATTTCTGGACGAGCATTTGAAAGTCTGGATAATAGAGTAGATTTACCGCTATTAGGAAGTCCTACTAGAGCTATATCGGCGATCAATTTCAGTTCTAAAAATATCTCAAATTTTTGACCCGGTTCCCCTTTCTCCGCAAAATCTGGAGCTTGTCTTGTAGAAGAAACAAAATGAGCATTACCAAAACCGCCCTTACCTCCCTTGGCAATAACTTCTCTTTGCCCCTCAGTCGTTAAATCGAATGCTAATTTATTGTTTATATAGACTTGGGTCCCAAGTGGTACTTTACCGACGAAATCATGCCCGTGTTTACCATGCTTACGGCTCTTACCTCCCGGCTCTCCATCTTGGGCTCTTAAATCTTTCTCATATCGAAAGTTGGCTAGAGTGTCCTGGTTTTGGCTAGCTTCAAAAATTATGTCTCCACCATCTCCACCATCTCCGCCATCCGGACCCCCTTTACTTATATAACGTTCTTTACGAAAGCTCTTATGGCCATCTCCACCTTTTCCAGCTTGGACCTTAAGAGTTACTTTATCTACAAAATTCATAATCTAAGGGTATCTGATTTAGGTTATAAATTCTAGGGCTATTTTGTTATATAGTTAGGAAAGGAACTTGCTGGAACCCATCCACTATACCCAACTCTACCCCATCCAGCTAGACCATTCATATCAGAGAATTTTATCATAGTACCATTGCTCGAAACGGCGTCAACAAGTGCAACATGGCCCTCTCCACCAAAAGCATAGGGAGTTTGAGCAATTGCTCCAACGGTCGGTACATGACTCACGTTCCAACCACTTAAAGCAGCATAATAGGCCCATGTAATAGCATTCCCCCAATTCGTTGGGACAGCAATTTTACTAGCTACATACCAAGTACAATAGCCGTAGTCATAACCATTATAACCATAGCTTGGACCGCTCCAAGCATAATTAGCGCTATAGCTTGGCTGTTGATTTATTGTACCGTTCGGAATAATTATTTTTTCACCAGGCCAAATACCTTTTATTTCAGCGTCGTTATAGGCAATGATTTGAGCAGCACTAGCGTTATATTTCTGAGCTAGAGAAGCGACTGTGTCACCTGCTTTAACGATATATACGATTCCGTTAACAGGAGGTATCAGAAGACTCTGTCCGGGTATTAAAGAATTACCTCGGAGATTATTAGACCATTCAATACTATTTGAGGTTACACCAAATTTCTGGGCTAGAGAAGCGACTGTATCGTTAGCCTGGACTTTATATGAAATAATGTCTGCCCGAGATTTTAAAGCTGTGGTTGTGATCTGAGGTTTAGATATTACATTATTAGTTGTAGCAGCCATAGCAATTTCAGCATTTTGAGTATCAGCCTGGTTAGATATCGAAGTAGTCTCTGGTAAATTTGTTACTCGAGCAACTGTTAGTGCAATATTAGCAGAAGCAACTTGATCTAAGGGGCTCGACACTAAACCAGTGTTTTGACCACTAAAATTCGAATTAATATTATTGGCATTAGTTACATTAGTAATTAAAAATATCGCTAGAATAACTAAGATGGTGATATTAATGGAATAAAATATAACCCTAGTTTTAAGTTGAGATTTTTTAATTCTTTCTTTTTTAGGGATATCTCTAGAAAGGGTTGACGCATTTTTTTGAATATCATAAATAACACCAGAAGAACTAAGTCTTCCCTCACCATTTTTAAATTTAATATTGGGCTTATCCATGCCTCGATTCAACAAAATTAATTATAGTTTTTTTAAAAAGGTAATATTTAAGCACCTAACTATAACTTCACTATTATACCAAAAATAATTGATACATTTAAAGACTATTAATGACTTGTTATGTGTTTAATTATCGACAATAGGATACTTAAGTCTTTTTTGTCAAATCCTGGTATATCGTTAAATTTACCTTCATCAAAGGCTGCAAGTATCTTAGACTTGGAAAAAGCAAGATTTGGATAGGCTACGTGCTTAGTATCTAACTTTCGGATTTGATTTAAAGCTCTTCTCGACGTTTTAATATTTAATCCTAGCTCATTTTCTAAATAATCTTTAATATCATGCATAGGTAACATGTCTTCAATTTCACTACCTCGAGAAGATTGTGGCTCAAAAGTATCTGAAGATAACACAAATTTTACAATAGCGTCTTGACCTTCTTTCTGAGCAGCTCTTATAAAAAGACCAGTATTTTTTAAGGGTGAACTAGTAATTTCATCAATTTTATCTGATTGTTCTAAGACTTTATGATGTGATTGAGAAACTGCTTCTTTTATTGTAGCTACTTGATCCCCATTGGTACCAAAAATGGTTACAGGAATATCTGGATTAGGGTTAGTTAAATAAGCAACCATGGTAACAGCGTTATTAAGGTTAGTACCTAAAACGAGCGTATCGGGATTAGGTGGCAACTGAACACCTAAACCGAGCACAAATAAATTGGATCCATTGGCTAGTCTACCTAAGGCCCCAACTAGTTCAATAGGAACATTCCTTATTTCAGGTCTAAGAACTTCACCTCTTGATTCTTGCATAATCTAATATTATATAACAATTTGATCACTAATACTAGTTACCACACAGTTTATGGCAATATTGAGTCGTATTTGCTTGTTGTTGAGCTAAAGTGTTTGAGAAATATGTTACTCCATTATCTCCGGTTACAAAGTAAAGCCAATTAGTGGGAGCCGGATGAGTAGCGGCATACAAGGATGAGGAGTTAATAGTGCTAATTGGGGTAGGAGGGAGTCCGGGATGAAGCAAAGTATTATATGGTGAATCGTAGCTAAGACTTGGTGGCTGATTATTGGCAAGAGCTCCATAATATGCCGTTACATCTGATCCAAGATTCATTGATTGTTTTAATCTACTTAAAAATACTTGAGCTACTTGAGCTTGATCAGTCGGTTTGCTAACTTCCTGATCGATAATAGAAGCTAGTATTATTCCTTGGTAAGTAGAGAGTCCTTCGCTAGCAAAATCGGCTTGAACCTGTTGTGTTAAATGATTAGCCATTTCATTTAAAGATTCTTCTATTATGACTGAAAGAGGTGTATTCTTATTTCTTTCAAACGAATCGGGCCAAAGCAAACCTTCCATAGAATTAACATTACTAGGAACAAACTCCATGATTTTGAGGTTTCTATAATTAGCGATGTTGAGTGCATTATTAATAGCACTTTGGCTGTAACCATCTTTAAGAAAATCAGCTTTTAGTTTAAAGATGTTAGTACCTGGCAATATAGTTACTAGGTTCGAGGATATTTTACCAGAAACAATGCTTGATATTATTTGTTGAGTAGTCTCATTTGGAGAGAAATCATAGGTACCAGCCTGAAGACTATTTGAAAGATTTTGACTATTAATATATAACTGCGCTGCCCAGGAACTTTTTATAACGTGACTCGAGGCAAGCTGATCTGTTATTTCTCTCACACTACTGCCTCTTACAATATCTATAGTAATAACTTTGTGACTAGTACTAAGAGGCTTTAGCAAACTGTAATAATAATTTCGAACTATGACACTTCCAGCTATAAAAACAAAGATTATTACTATGATTAGAACCCAAATTCTTCTTGGAACTCTTCTATATTTCTTATCTTTTTGAAATTTCATTATTTAATATCCCCGTTTATATAATCCTCTAGAATTAAGCTGGCTGCAGTTTTGTCTATATCTTCTTTAGAATATGATTTAGATCTTTGTTCTAATATTTCTTGAGCCTTTTTTGACGTTAAGAACTCATCCTGAAAGATTATTTCTAATTGTAGTTTAGATTTAATCTGATTAACAAAATTTTTTACTTTCAAAGTTTGAGGTGTGTCTTCGGAATCCATGTTCCTAGGTAAGCCTACTATCAGTCTTGAAATATGATGCACGTCAATTAAATCTTTAAGTTTATCTATAAAATATTGATCATTACTTAGAGTTATTAAAGCTTGAGGTAAAAAGGTCGGATAAGTTGCAAGAGCCACACCAATTCTAACATCACCCACATCTAAAGCTAGTAAATTTACGGGTTTGTCTTTAGACATTAGTTGACGGTTTTGGTTGGTTTAGCAATATGGACATGGATCTTGCTTGGATTATTCGGGGCGCTTGAAACATAGAAAGGACTCAAAGTAACTTTTACACTTGTTACATTACTGTTGCCTTCGACTATATTTTTAATTTGGGCAATTTTCTTTCCTTCGGCTTGAGATTTAATTAAACCAACATTAATATTTGGTCCAACAATAGCCGTACTCTGGATCGTAATTTGAGTAGGATTGGTATTGCCATTGGTATATGAGAAGCTAGCATTATTAAGACCAGTACTTAATATACTTTCAGAATTTCCAACTTGAGAACTTATATTGTTACTTAATAAGGTATTAAGATCTTTTTTGAAGACACCATACATAGTGTATGTAATACTTTCAGTTACGGTAACACTTGAATTTTGAGAACCTACTTGGTTGTTTTCAGTTACGGTAGGTTGAGAAGAGTTAAATGTCATACCTATTGGATAATATCCATCTTGAGAAAGTCGAGAAGATAAACTACTTTTAATGGAATTATTGTTAGTTGTTATTTTATTCTGGGCATTGGTTATATCGTTTTGACTTACTACAGTTACCATATTATCCGTTCCCCCACTGGCTCCTCCAGTTGCTGAAACACCGCTATAACCTGGGACGCTGAAAGAAGTATTATTATTTTGAGTATTATAGCTACTTCCGGCTTGTTGAGCAGATATGTTTATATTTCCGGTACTATAGAGAACACACTGAGAATTGGTGGTATTATACGAAAACGTTGCTGTCGAATCGGTTACATATGTCAGATTGTTTTGAGTAATTCCCGTCCCGGCTGAAATTGAACTAGGGTCGGTAAATGGTGGCTTGACCTCACAAACATTGAAGACAACAGATCCTGAGGCTTTTGTTCCATCATTCTGTTGACCTGTTGCATTAACTGTTGCTGAGTAAGTTTTAGTAGTACTAACCTCTTTGGCTGGAATAGTATTGGAGGCTAAATTAACACTTGAAGCAGATGGGTCGATCGTAAAGCTTACATTAGTATTAACATTAGATGAATTAGTATTAATATCGATAGTTGCAGAAGGTAGAACTGCTAAAGCTACATACCCCACAATTCCAATTAATAATATAAGAACTATTAGGACAACGGCGATCTTAAATTTTTTAAAGTTTGGTACCTTAATCTTTTCTTTCTTGTCTTTTTTAGTCTTTTTAGGTTGAGGTGTAACAGAATCCTCTTGAGGAGGTTCCTGATTATTTAATCCGGTATTGTCTAGATCGATGGTGTCTAGATCTCTGTCTAGTTTTGTTTTTACACTAGGTGCTACAGTATCGCCAGACGCCAACTCTGCAAGTGTCTTAGTTTTAGAATCTTTAAGATCTATATCTTTTGAAGGTGTATCATTTTGGTCTATTACTAAGGGTTCATCTTCATCAGCTTCAATAATAGATTCGTTGAAGACCGGGGCAGCTGGGATTTCGGGCTTACTATTTAAGGTTTTGGCGACAAATAATCCAACACCTCCAGCTAGCGGTAAGAGATTGGCTTCATTCGTTACTAGAACTACCTTCTTGTTGACATCTTCACTTTTTCTTTTTAAAAGTTTCATGTTAACGGTGCTTTGGAAAACGCTGGCTCTTTTGGGAAGAACTAAGGCTATAACCGTAGCGCTAGAGTCTAAAACCTTATCTATAACGTTTGTTATCTCGTCATCGACATCTACGTATATGGTTGCTTTTGATGGATCTGCCATTTTATACACTCAACATCTTATCTAATTTATCTCTTATTGATTCATTTACACCGTTATTAAAGTCCGAGGTATCAAGCCCAACTCTTAGAAGGCCCATAGCAGTAATATAAGTATGGTCATTAACTTGGCCAGTTTGATCTGTAATGCCAACAACTTGTTCTGGTTTAATATGATGAACACTTGGTTTTTTGGTAAATGGGAGATCCTTATACCAACTAGACTGTTCCAACTTATCTATCAACATATCTAGAGAAGATCCACCTCCACATAAAAACATTCGGTGAGGTAGATGATCAAGTTTATCGAACTCACTTAAAGCCAATTCGATCCCACTAACCCAAGTGTCAGCTGTTTTTTCGATAACAGATTCTATAATAGGTCTTTTTTGAGTAGCGATTTCGTTAGTAGATAACTTAATCTTTAATTCCTCAGCCTGGTTGAAGCTGATACCAAGTTCTTTTTCCACGCTTCTTGTAAAAGCTCGTCCACCTATTCCAAACATTTTAGTACCTTGAACACCACCCTCATTAATTACAGCAATATCAGTTGTTCCACCACCCACATCCATTAAGATGGCACTTAAGTTTTGGGAAGAATCGTTCCCTATAACAGCTCTTGAGACCGCAAAGGGTTCGGCAGCTACGGCTAAAAGATCTAAATCAAGCTCTTGAGCAGTTTTCTCAAGGGCTCCAATATGAATCAAAGGCGCAAAGGCTGTATAAAGCTGAATAACAACATCTCTACCCTGAAAGCCAATCGGATTATTAATGGGATAACCGTCGATTTCAATACTTACTAAGGCACTGTTTACGAGACGAACATCAACATTTTTACCACCGAGCTCTAGGGCTAACTGTTGTTTAGCTCTTGCTTCAGATCTATCCTGAACTAGAGAAATGATCTTTTCCATTTCAACAGCATCAATTGCAAGTGTAGGGTCTTTTCTAGTAACTCTAACACTATTAGTCGTTCCCTTAACAAGCTCTCCAGCTATTCCAAGTATGGCAGTACGAGCACTTACTCCAGCTTGTGTCTCTGCCTCGTGTAGGGCTTTATCACAATTCTCAACAACCGCGGCAATATCAGCTATAGCTCCGGCCTGCATATCTGTTAAAGCTTGATGTTGTCGTCCTACCCCAATAATTTCAAGTGTTCCAGGATTCGCAATGGAAGTTTTGGCTATGAGAGCTTTTACATATTCGGTACCAATATCTAAACCAACTAAATACTGCTCTTTAACCCTCTTATTTCGAATAGAATTACTCTTTTTAGAAGCTTTATCTAAGGCAATCTGAGCTAGATTCTTCGAACTATTTTTAATTTTTTCTAGCATATCCTCTAGTTTAACATAAGTTTAATCAATTTTATCCTTGAAATATTAAAATCTACTCAAAAATTTTATACTAATGCAGCCTTGATTCTTCGTATACCTGAAGAACTCGATTCTTCTTTTAAGATCTTAAATCTTTTACCTTGTTCTTTTAATATGGCCGTATGCTCAACATGAGGGCCACCACAAATTTCAAAACTAAAAGGTTTTGATTCTCCCTTAGCCTGCATTCTATAAACTTTTACTCTTTTACCGTATCTGTCGCCAAATGCACCCAAGGCATGAAGCTTATCCATGGCTTCTTTGGTATCGTGCTCTTCCCAGGTCACAATCAGATCTTTATCTATCTGTTCATTCACTATTCTTTCGACCTCAGCAATTTGTTCTGGGGTCATTTTATCGGGATGTGAAAAATCGAAGCGTAATCTTTCTTCGGTTATATTACTACCGTGTTGAATAACATGATCACCCAAAACCTCTCTTAAAGCCTGATACATTAAATGAGTAGCCGTGTGATATTTTTTATGAATTAAAGTCTGTCCGCCAAGTCCACCCTTAAAGACACCTTTAGCAGCCGTTTGGCTTCTTTTGCGTTGTTGTTCCATCAGATCTAAATATTCTTTTTTGTAGTCTTTTTTAAGTTTAATGTTTCGGCTAAAAGCTTCTTCTAGACTAAGCTCATAAGGAAACCCAAAAGTATCTTGAAGTTTAAACAGGTCAGCCCCGCTTAAACCCTTATCTTGCAGTTTACTTAATTCTCTTAAGCCCTTTCTTAAGGTCTGGCTAAAAATGTTTTCTTCCTTATTCAGAGTTTCAACTACTTTTTGTTTAACAGCCTTAATCTCCGGAAAGTCTGGTTCATAAAGAGACAAAATTAACTGGCTAATTTCCGCTATAAACTTATCTTCTATTCCTAAATTAAAACTAAACCTTATTGCCCTTCGGATTAAACGGCGCATTACGTAACCTTGTTCTTTATTACTTGGTACGACACCATCAACCGCCAAGAAGACCGCTCCTCTAAGATGATCGGCAATTATTCTCATAGAATTAGTTTCCACTTCATAAGTTTTATTAGAAAGAGATTCCAGTTTTTGAATTATTGGAAAAAGTAAACTAATTTTAAAGACGTCAGGGCTATTAATCGCAGCAGCTGCAATTCTCTCTAATCCACCTCCATAATCTACATTTCTTTTAGGTAACTTTACAAAACCATCGCTAGTTTTTAAATACTCCATGAAGACCGAATTACCAAGTTCAATATATCTACCACAATCGCAGTTAAAGTGACACTTTTTGCCATACTTCGGATCATGTTCGACTTGGGGAAATAAATAAAAAACTTCTGTGTCTGGTCCACCTGGTTCGTTAAGCGGCATATCTTCCGGTTTACCAGATCTACTCCACCAATTCTTATCCGAATAAAAAAGAATTCGAGCTCCTTGAGTTCCTAATCTGTAACCGTCTTCTTCACTTCCAATTTCTGCCGAGGCATGATCTATACCAATCTCTTTAAAGAGATTAGTCCATATTTTGGCACTAATTTCATCTTTGGGAATTTTGTTTTTAGCATCTCCAATAAAACAAGTCACATAAATTCGGCTCGGATCTAGCTTTATTTCTTTGGTTAAAAATTCAAAAAACCATTGAATCTGTTCTTCTTTAAAATAGTCTCCAAGACTCCAGTTTCCGAGCATTTCAAAAAAGGTTGTATGACGATTATCTCCTATTTCATCAATGTCCTGAGATCTTAAACATGTTTGACTATTAGTGAGGCGCCTCCCCTGAGGGTGCTCTTCTCCCAGTAAATAAGGTATTAGGGGCTGCATTCCACTACCCGTAAATAGAGTGGTTGGATCATTTTGAGGAACTAAGAGAGCTCTAGGTATAACTTTATGCCCCCTGTCCTCAAAAAATTTTAAATAAGCTAAACGAACTTTTCTAGCATCCATAATATCTACCATTTTATTAATTCTATTTAAGATAATTAAACTATTATTCCTCCTCCAATACAATATCCCTGATCATAAACAACAGCTGATTGTCCAGGTGAAACTGCCTTAAGTGGATCTTGTAATCTGATAATAGCTTTTGAACCTGATTTTTCAAGTTGACACTGAATTAGAGGAGCCCGATGTCGAATACGAACTTCAACTGATTGGTTATTAATTTGATAGTTTGGATAAGTTTGGTAAAAATTTTCAAGATTTAATTGGTCTGACCACAGTTTTTGATCATCCAATTTATTGGTTACATAAACTATGTTTTTAGCTATATCTTTAGATGTCACATAATAAGGTAAACCACCAGAAACATTGAGTCCGTGTCTTTGACCGATAGTATAAAAGATTGCTCCCTCATGTTTACCAACAACTATGTTATTTTGATCCATGATTGGACCTTCTTCCTGTTCGCCTAGTTCACTTATTAAGAAATCTTTTATTCCGACCTCGCCGACAAAACAAATTCCTTGAGAATCTTTTTTATTATAAGTTGGAAGATTATATTTTTGAGCTAATTTTCGAACCTCAGGTTTTAAATAATCACCTATTGGCATTAAAGTCTTAGATAAGGCCTTTTGACTCATCCTATATAAAAAATAGGTTTGATCTTTATTTTGATCTTTCGCCATCATTAGATGATTATTTTTAATTCGAGCATAATGTCCAGTTGCAACCAAGTCAGCGCCTTCATTAAGAGCGGTATCGAGAAATAGTTTAAATTTAATCTCCTGATTACACATAATATCAGGATTAGGAGTCAATCCTTCTTTATAGGCTTCAATCATATAATCGACCACTTTTTGGCGGTATTGTTTCTCGAAATCAAAAACTTTAAAAGGTATACCTAAATTAACAGCAACCCTTTTAGCATCCTGATAATCTTCTTTCCATGGGCACTCATATCCTAATATGTCTTTAGTCCAATTTTTCATAAAGACTCCTACCACGTTATAGCCTTCTTTTTTAAGAAGTGCTGCAGTAAGTGAACTATCTACTCCACCTGAAAGACCTACATATACAACTTGAGACATCTGTTAAGTTTACCATTTTGTAGAAAAAATTTTTAGATATCTAAAAATACATTAACTTGATCACTTTTAACGTGCATAAGACCTCCATTAATAGAGATATTTTGAATCTGTCCAGTAGTAGTCCGAATAGCTATGTCACAAGGTTTTAAGAGACAGATAAAGTTATGGTGTTTAGGTAAGATGTCAAAGGGTCCAGTTTCATTAACAGCGCTAATACTAAATGCATAGGAATCATAATAAACATTAAAGGGACTGGCGACCACAATCTTAAGTTGATCCTCCTTAGTATCTACACTTTTCAGAATATCTTTGAGGGCTATATTCTCGTTTTTATCTTTTAGAGAAAGATTATCTATAAAATCTGGATCTGCTTTTTTTCCGCTCATACTATAATTTCTTCAATACTGTTTAACGTTTCTTCTAATGTAAAGTATTCGCCTTGAACACCTGTTAACTTAGTCATAACATTCAAATTCTGAGCAAAATTAGCTATTAACTTTTTGGCTTTGTTATAGTCCGAGCGATCAGTTGGGCTAAGTTCACTTTCTCCAATAATCGCAATAATAGCTCTTAATGATTCATATTTTTTAAGAAGGGCTTGCACTTGAACGCTCAAAAGATAATGTCTATCTCCAACTATTTCTGGAGTTAATAGCGAAGAAGAAGTACTGTTTAAATCGACGGCTGGTCTTATTCCCTGTTCAGCAACTTTTCTAGACAGAACAATAATTGAGTCCATTTCATTTTGAATCATTTGAACGGCCGGATCAGTTATATCGTCAGCTGGGACGTATATAGTTTGAATCGAAGTTATTGAACCGTTGTCATTAGAAGATAATCTGTCCTGAAGAGTCTTAACGTCACTAAAGAAAGTAGCACCGTATCCACCTTCGTTTGGAACCTGTTCCAAAACCGTTGAGAGCTCATTACGAGCTTGAACGAATCGATACATATTGTCGGCAAAGAATAAGACATCCTTCTTATCATTATCTCGAAAATATTCCGCAGCAGTTGCTGCCGATAATCCAATCAAAGAACGTTGGATCGGATTCTCGTTCGTTTGAGCAAAAAAGAGAGCTGTATTTTTTAATAAATCATTTTCCCTTAGGGTGACCCAAAGTTCATGACCCTCACGTATACGTTCACCCATACCGCTAAAAATTGAAAGACTCGAAGAATTTTTAGAAGTATTATTAATAAGTTCCATGGTTAAAACGGTTTTACCAACGCCGGCTCCTCCAATAATTCCAACTTTGCGACCCTTAACGAAAGGTGTAAAGAAATCAATAACCTTTATACCTGTCTCCATTATTTGAGGTTTAGACACTTTGTATTGTTCGCTCTTTTTATAATAATTTAATATATTTTTCATGGGTACATTACCCTTAATTTGATCAAGACCATCAAGTGGTTGACCAAAAGTATCTAGAACTCTTCCAATGATTTTATCTCCGACTGGGATTTCAATCATCTGAGAGGTCCTTCGAACTTCTTGACCCGTCTTTAAAGTTAGATCAGAATTTAGGTTAAGACAATAAGCAATTTGGTTATCTTCAAAATGTTCAACCATCAAGTTAGTGTTATTGGGGTTATTAACTACTAAGAGTTCATTTAATTCAGGTGGATCATCGTCAAACTGAACTTTAACAATCAATTCTTTGACCCCTTTTATTACCCCAGACATTATTTAGCCCCCTTAGTTGCCAATCTAAAGGCATTGGTTATCTCTCTTAAGCGTTGATCTCTGAAATTTCTTCTGGCTCGATTTAGATTTAAAGTAATATTCTCTTTTTGATCAAGAGCAAGATGGTTGGAAGTGCTCATAGCCTTAAAGCGTGAAGCAAATTGAGCTAATTTAGAACTTAAAATCAATTGACTCAAGGCGATTTGAATCATAGATTTTTCTAGATGAGCTGCAACTTCATGAGTATTTGGTTCAAATATATAGGTACGGTTGCTAATAGTATCTTTTGATTCTTTATTTATATTAATCTTGACAGCTTCACTTAAGTCAATACTTTTTACTTCTTGGTTCATTAAGGTTATATAGCTCTGATAATATACTTTTGTTCTAGGATAATTTTGTAAGATTTTTAGAATAGGCTGGGTATTAATGTTCTGATCAACCGTCGGTAATTTAAAATATTTAATGTAATCAATACTTTTTTGGGCTAACTGGATGGCGCCATGATAACCAATAACAACAACATCGTGTTTATTAGGGTCGTAACTTTCTAACATAAAATTAACCAACTTTAAATCGATATCTCCGCTAAAACCTCCTTCAGCGGTAATAATAATATAAAGATCCTTATTAGATAAATGATGATCCTTACTAGCAATACGACCGTAATTAAAGTCATCTTCAACTCTTAAAAGACGATATATATTCCAAAGTTCATTAAAAAATTTAGTTGAAACTTCTACTCTTTTTTTTGTTTGAGCCACTTTTAAACTAGCAATTCCTTGAAAAGCACTGGTTAATTCCACTAGTACCGATACATTGTCCTGTTCTTTTTTAAGTTGGTCAATGAGATTCATGTTTCTACTCCATTTTGATTAGAACTTGGGTTTGGCAATACGTGATGACTAACGTATTTATTCTTTAATTCAGTTAAAATTCTGTCAAAATCTGATTCTTCCTTATATTGTTGAGAAATATCTTTAACACCTTTTTTAAGATCTTCTATATCCAGACGATCCCCCAAATCTAGCGAAATAATTAAACTTAGTATTAATTGCTGCTCTATTAAAGAATAAGAGATACTGGGAATTTGATTAAAGCTATTGAGGATTAGGTCTCCTAAGAACAAAGATCTCTTAGATTCCTCGCTAAGTTCGCTTCCAAAATGAGAAAACTCCTTAGCTTCCCGGTAATCAGCAAGTATTTTTAAGATTTCGACCGCTATTTTTTTCTGTCTTTCATTATGACCTAGACCTCCCGCCCTAGTTACGCTTAGACCAAGATTAAGGGCTGGTCGAAAACCATTTCTAAAAGTATCCATGTCTAAAATCCATTGTCCATCAGTGATTGACATGATATTAGTTGGTAAATAGGCCGTAATATCTCCATTAGCAACGTGTGATACTGGAATTGAAGTTAAGCTCTTTTTATTATAATTAAGTCTACCTGCTCTTTCTAATAACCTGGAATGCGAATAAAACATATCCCCTGGGTACGAGTCTCTTCCAGGACTTGAACCAGAAAGCAATGAAATCTCTCGATAGGCATGAGCGTGAGAAGTTAAATCGTCATAAATAATTACAACATCTCTATCTTTTTTAAGCCAAAGATATTCAGCCATCGAACAAGCTACATAAGGTGCCAAATAATTTAAGACTAATGAGTCAAAAATAGTCGATACTATCATTATTGTATTCTCAATTCCACCATTCTCTGTTAATTTGTTAACGATGGCATCAATATCAATTTTTCTTTTAGCGATTAAACAATACACAACAACTTGATCGGTTTTTTGTTGGTTTATAGCAATTTGGGCAGCAAAGGTAGATTTTCCAGATTTTGCATCTCCTAAAAGAGCCATTCTTTGGCCCTTAACTATTGGAAAGACGCTATCTACAACCATTATCCCAGTTTCTAGCTGGTCACTTAAAAGTTCTCGATCATTGATATTAGTTGCTTTATTAAAAATAGGCCAAGCACTTTCCGCCACTATTGGACCTTTACCGTCAAGAGGTTCAGCATTAACTCCTACGATTCGGCCAATGAAATCTTCTCCAACTTTTGTCAAGAGCTGCTCGTGCTGAATAACTGCTACACTACCAACCGTAACTTCTTTTTTGCCCATGTGCATAACTTTAACCAAATTGCCATCAACCTCGCTTACAAAGCCCTTACTACCATCTTCAAACAAAACTAAAGAATGCACACTGCAGGGCTGAAGCCCCTTAACTTTTACCATGAATTTATTAACGGCCACGACTTCACCAACTGGATTTTTAGATTCTAATAATTTTTTAAAATGAGCTCTAGCTTGTGGCATCTTTGTTTACCTCGCTAATTTTTTTAACTAGAAGCTCTTTATTGTTTCTAAGAATATTTCCAAGGCTAAAATCAAAATATTTATTAGTAGTCCTTAGTGTAAATCCTACACCTATGGAATTATTTAAACCGGTGGTTAATAAAATATTGGGATCAATATTCTTTCTGAGCCATTCTATCAGCTTATTTAAGACTAATTCGCTAGTTGGTTGTGTAAAGCTAAAATGCATCACTTTAGCATTATTTTGGAGATCTTCTAAAAAGTCGCGAAGATTCTTTAGATCTACGGAGTTTGTTAGATCCAATTCATTATGCTTAATCATGCCCTTTAGATTGAAAGAAAGACTTAAGTCTTTAGTTTGATCATCCCCCCTAATACGTCGCTCTGATATACTGTTCTCAACCATATCTAATTCTCTGATGAGTTTTCTAAGCTGAGAAGGTTTTTGAATTGATGAAATTAAACTTATTTCTTTAGATGCCATGCTTAAGATCCTCAATAATTACTTCTTTGTTTTGATCAAGTTCTCCTAAAATATAATCTAACTGATCTTCAAGATCGATCTGATCTCCGATAGCTTCTATTAGGTAGTGGCTAATAATATCTGTCATGTTTTGTTCCATGTTACCTATTAATTTTTCCTTCTCTACATCTAGATCTTTTCTAACTTCTTCGGTTATAGTTTTTCTTTGGTTTTCAAGCGTATCAAGGGTCTTTTGTATAGATTCGATCGCCATTTGTTTAGCATCTCCAATCGACTGCTCGTATTTAGAGAATTCTTCCTTAAGAGTAGAGCTTATCTCAGATTTCATAAAGTCGTTAAGTTGAGAAGTAGTTAAACGAAGATCTTGCTGAAGAAACATAGCATTTTCTCCGATAATTTTTTCAAAATAAAGTCTTCCTCTATTTCTGAGCTCTTCCCGAAATTCTCTGTTAAAGATATGTTCAACGTCTGCTTCCGGAGACTTTCCAAGACTTTCTAAGAGTTGATTTTTAGGGCTCTTTTGGTTTTTTTGAATCTCATTTAATTTATATGCTAACCATATAAAAGCTATCGTGAAGGCAGTTAGTATAGCAATGATAGTGTAGATCCACCAGACATTCATTAATTTTTACCCACCGTTTTCTAGTATAAACCTTATGCTAATATTATTAGATTATACCTTGAATTGAAATAATACTAAATATCTTTTTGAAGATTTTTGATTAAACTTAGGATATCTCTCTTGGTAGTAAAACGTCCAAGGGTAATTCTAATACTATTTTTAATCTCTTGATCGGTTAGTCCAATAGCTTTTAAAACATGTGATGGAGCGTCATTAGATGCGTTGCACGCCGAACCTGAAGCAATCATTATTCCGAGATTATCTAATTTCATGATTAAGGTTTCATTATCGACACCCTTAATAAGTAAGTTTATATTGTTTGCTAGACGATTCTTTAAGGTCCCATTAAGCTTAATTCGATGGTTGGGGTCTAATAAGATTTGATCTATAAATAAATCTCTAAGCTTAGTTAATCTTTGAGATTCTTTGATACGATCTTCTTGAACAATACTAAGTGCTTTAACAAATCCTATAATAGCAGCGGTGTTCTCCGTTCCAGATCTTAACGAGAACTCTTGACCACCTCCTTCAATTAATGGATCAATAGCAATATTAGAATCTATATATAGCATTCCACTTTGTTTAGGGCCATATATTTTACACCCATTTAAAGTCATCATATCGAGGCCTAATTTAGAGACTGAAAGACTTAAATAGTTAGCAGCTTGGCAAGCGTCACTATGGAAATAAAGAGGTGTTTTTACCGCTCGTTCAGTACGACTTTTTTTGATCTCTTTGATAAGTTCAAAAATTTTTCTAAGAGGTTGAATGCTACCAATTTCGTTATTAACATACATTATGCTAACCATTACCGTTTGATCATCTATTAGATTCTTTAATTTACTTAAATCTACTATCCCATCTTTAGTCACTGGACATATTTTAGTATTATATCTTGCTGCAGGTTTTAAAATAGAATCGTGTTCGATAGATGAAACAACTAAATTCTTATCTTTAAACTTATTCATCACTCCTTTTATAGCCAAATTATTGGCTTCACTGCCACCGGCCGTAAAAATTACCTCTTTAGGCTTAATGTTCAAAATTTTAGCAACCTGATTTCGAGCGTTTCTAATGTCTTTCTTAACTTCGATAGATTTTAAATAGATTGAGGAGGGATTATAGAAATTATTCTTAAGATAAGGTTCCATTGAATTATAAACCTCGTCTAATAATGGAGTGGCAGCAGCGTAGTCTAAATAGATCATAGACCCAGTTTTCACTTTAAATTAACCGATCATTGTTTGATATCTAGCGCTAACTAGATCAACGTATTTTCTAATAGTATGAATAAGATTAATTGTTTCTTCTTTTGATAAAAGTTTATAGGGACCCGAATTTTGAGACTTAAGAATGCCACCTTTTGGCCTTAAAATATACTTGGTCATAACAGAATTATAGCCATTATTATCTTTCCAAGCTTCGTGCCAAATCCAAGTTTTAGAATCTAGGCAAAAAAATTCTCTTTGATGATTTTTAGGAATATCTCCAAATAAATTTCGACCAATTTCAGATTCAAATTTAATTAATTTTCTTTCTATGGAAAGCTTTCTTTTATCTGGATTAATGATGATTCTTGGAAGAATAGACATTTTAAGCAGCCTCCTGAGATTTATAAATATCTTCTAGACGTTCCTGAATCTCTCCTACTACTGCATTACTACCATCGGCTTTAGGTGGTTGGTTGGTAGTTTCAGGAGTTAGGTTTGGAGTAGAAGACTCTTTTTCCATTTGATCCGAAATAAGATTAACGATTTCAAGAGAAGCTTGGAATCCATTTAATCTATCTAAAATAGCACTCGTTACTTCGGGAGTTCTAGCGTGTTCCTGATTTCTTAACATTAATTACCTTTCTTAAAGTAAAATCTACCTTTTAAACACCAAAAAACGCCCTCGCATTTTTAGTGGTCTTAAAGGCTACTTCTGCTAAATCCTCACCCCTTAGAGCAGCCAAATAATCAGCGATTACTCGGATGTTTTTAGGCTCATTTATACTACCACGAAAAGGGTTAGGAGTCAAGTAAGGAGAGTCAGTCTCAAGCACAACGCTATTAATAGGTATACGTTTAAATAATTGGGTTTGGTTTTCGTCTTTAGTAAAAGTTGCAATTCCGTTTATGCCGATTAGAAAATTTTGGTCTAAAGCTTTTTCTAAATTAGATTGATTATCCGTAAAACTATGCAAGATTGCTCTTATCTTAGTTTTATATGGTTCAATTATTGGCCAAAAGTCATCGAAAGCATTCCTAACGTGAAATATTAAAGGTAGACTGTATTTAAGAGACATATCTAACTGAAATTTAAGCACTTCTTTTTGGGTACTATGATCGGAGTAATTGTAGAAATAATCGAGACCACACTCTCCAATAGCGACAACCTTATCTTTTTTGAGTAATTCTTCGAACAGGTTTTTAGAATTCTTAATTTTTAAGAAATCATTTGCTTCGTGGGGGTGTATTCCAACTGAAGCATAAATATTTGAGCGAGATAAACTTAGGTCTATTGCTTTAATAGAATCCTGTAAAGTGCACCCAACTACTATAAGAGTCTTGACTTCTTCTTTATGAGCCCTAGATATTACTTCGTTTAATGTAGAGTTAGATTTTGACCAAAGCCTCGAAGTATGGTCTTTAGAATCTTCTGCAATTGATTGGATGTGGCAATGCGTATCTATAAATTCCATAAAACTTTCCTAAGAATTTAAGCTACTTTGTTTTTTGAAATAATATTTCAACCGTTTGAGGAATTTCAGTCCCACTGAAAAGGTTGGTGATCTTAGTTGAGGTTTCGGGCATAAATGGTTCTAAAAGATCTGCGATCTCGAGAATCGAACTAACTAAATAAGAGAAGATCTCTTGAAGATGATCAAGGTCATTATCTTTAAATATTGTCCATGGTTTAGTTTCTTCAATATATTGATTAAGTCCCCTAATCTGTTTCCAAACTTCTTCGATAGCTTGATCAATTCTAAACTCATCTAGAGCGGTTTCGTAATTTTTAATATCGTGTTCGGGCGGAATTCTATTGGGTATTTTAAAGTTTAAATATTTTTGGATCATTGCCGACGTTCTTTGCACCAAATTGCCAAGTTCATTAGCTAGTTCGTTGTTATAAACTTCTTCAAAGTTATCCCAAGTAAAGTTGCCGTCTGAAGAACTTGGAATATGCCTTAAGAAAAAGTAGCGATAGGCATCAACGCCATGTTTATCAACTATTTCTTTGGGAGCAATAACATTTTTAAGAGTCTTAGACATTTTTTTGCCATCAACTACCACAAAACCATGCGCATAAAGACTAATCGGTAGCTTAAGTCCAAGGCTCATTAGCATTGCAGGCCAAATAGCAGCGTGAAATCTAATGATATCTTTACCTACTATTTGAATATTGGCAGGCCAAAATTGTTTAAAGTCTGAATGTTCAGGATATCCCAAGACCGTAATATAGTTCATTAAAGCCTCAAACCAAACGTACATGACTTGACTAGGGTCGTTAGGTACATCAATACCCCACTTAATTTTATCTTTCGGCCTTGATATGCTTATATCTTCTAGGCCTTTGTCGAAAAGGGCTAGGATTTCGTTACGTCGAGTCTTAGGATAAATTTTGAATTTGTTAGATTTTATGGCGTCAAAAACACTTTCGGAGTATTTGCTAAGTTTAAAAAAGTAATTTTCTTCCTCAATCTTTTCAAAAGGTCGGTTGTGATTTGGGCAAATTCCATTATTGGCCCTAACTTCGGATTCGCTAAAATAGGCTTCATCACCAGTACAATACCACCCTATATAACTACCCTTATATATATCCTTTTGAAGTTTTTGCCAGATAAGTTGAGCTCTTTGAACGTGGGCTGGGTCAGTCGTTCGAACGAATCTGTTATTTGAGATATTAAGTAGTTTGGTTAATTCTAAAAATTCTTTGCTAATACTATCGGCAAGTTCTTGGGCGCTTATTCCTTGAGCTTCAGCTTTCTCGTCGATTTTACCACCATGTTCATCCGTACCTGTAGAGAATATTACTTGCTTATTTTGTTTCCTAGCTCTTCTGGCATAAACATCCGCTATCAAAAAATCTAAAGCATGTCCTAAATGCGGAACATCATTAACATAGGGTATAGAGGTTGTTACGTAAAACTGATTCATTAATCTTATTTTATAATAAAAAGTCGATTGGGATAAACTATTCTCTCCGATCTACATAATTTCGACAAAAGTCTTCAAAGACAGCATTTGTCCAACCAAACCCTTCTTGAGATGGATAAACACCTTTAAAGGGTGGTTTTTCGGGTCGTACAACGTTGTATTTTTCAATAAAGTTATGATGAATAATAAACCAGTTGAGATTAGTTTTAAGCCACTTCATAGCTATCGTTCGAGCTTCTTTATGATAACCATATTTTTCGAGGCCTCTCACGACAAACATATGTAAAGGAGCCCAGCCATTTGGATAAGCCCATTGAGTTGGCATCGAACCTAAAACGAACTGACCAACCGGAAGAGTATCAGTTGTAGCAAGCCCGCCCCTATACTCAAATCGTTTTAATTGTTTAACTAAGCTTTTAGCCATATTAGCGTCAACCATTCCAGCCCATAGCGGGACATAAGCAGCTAAGGAATAGATCGGTCCTTTTTTATTTTTAAGATAATTATAATCAAAATAAAATTTTTTAATTTTATCCCACATTAACTCATTAATCACTGCTTTTCTTTGATTCGCTAAATCTTCCCAACGGGCAGCTTCTCTTCTATTGTTTAGGATTTTAGATGCTTTTGAAAAATCCATTTCGTATTTATATAAGAAGGCATTTAAATCAATTGGTAGAAAATTTAAAGCTTTTCGATTAAATCTAGGTGTCATATCCCATCCACTTTCAGCTTCGGCTAAATCATGTAATAAATTAGAGTCTGTGTATCTAGAAAGACCTTTATATACGTTGCGTAGATTAGGCTTCGTAGTTCCCATCCATACAATTTTATATTCATTTTGAGCGACCGTAATTTTGTCTTCAAGCCATTTATTATCTAATTTGTAAGTATTATAAATATCAAAAATTAAAGAAGTTAAAAGAGGAGGCTGAGATCTACCCATAAGATAAGTTCGTGATGCATTAGGTATAATCTTAAATCTGTTAAATAAATAAATGATATTATCTAAAATCCCAAGCACGAGATCTTTATGCTCTTCATCCAAAAGACCTTGAACTATAAAGTAACTATCCCAATAGTACATTTCATTAAAATCAAAACCTAAGACAGAAGTAACCGAGGGTACGATATAGGGATTTGGTAATCCCAGTAAACTCTCATCATCCTTGGGATGATAGCAAGTTAACTCACTCCAATAACTATGGATATATTCCCTGGCAGGTTGAACTTCTTCCTTAGTTAGACTTACGTCCGATCTTAATGATACTAATTTTCTTATATTCATTAACTATATTAAACAAGGTATTTAATAAATAGTCATCAACAAAACTAAAAAAACTTTGCAATGGATAATTTAATCTAACGTTTTTCAACTAGTTTATGGTGGAGCTGCCGGTGATTGCAACCGGGTCCGCTAGTTTAATTAATTAAATGTCTACAGGTTTAGTCAATTTAAAATGCTTGTTTAAATAAAAATTAACAAAATATTAAACAAGTTCCCTTGTAAGGTCTATAGCATTAAAAATAAAGGGAAAATTTTTAATGAGCATCCAGATAATATAAAGCACTTAATCAAAGTCTGGAACTTTTAATTAAGCACTGCCTTTAATAAGAAAAGGCTGGTGCGAAAGGAGCAAATACGCTAGCAAAAGAGCCTTTGATACTTGCTGCTAAATCGCTGATTCTAGATTTTGCATCTAAAAAAATTTTGCCTATAACGCTGACAAGCGACCTGCAAATTTAACTATTAAAATCCAACGTCGAGCTTTTGATTCAGCCCCATCAAATACAATTATACCACTCGGGAATAATACTTGCAATTGCCATAATTTAGTTGCATAATATTTTATCTTTTGAAGTAGCTTTATAACTCTAGATCAGAAAGAGAAATTGAGAATTTATTAAATTAATGAAGTAAATTAAAAAGCTTTATCCAGGTATCTAAACTTAGTTCTTGAGCTCGAATTTTTGGATTTAGTTTCAATTTTTCTAAGCTTACCGGGATTTCATTTTTATAGACATTTTTAAGATTATTTTGAAGAGTTTTTCTTTTTGAACTAAAAGCCACTTTTATTAATTTAAATAGTTTTTGACTATCTGATTTATTTAGGGGCAAATTCTTTTTTGGCTCTAATATTACTATCATAGAATCTACTTTCGGAATTGGTTCAAAGAGATCCCTTCGAACAAATGGACCTTTATAGACATTAAAATAATACTGAGCAATAAGTCCTAGTACGGAATAATCTTTAGGTCCAGCACTAAGACGTTCGGCAATTTCTTTCTGGACCAGTAGAATTGTCTTAGCTGGTTTATTATCTAAGTCAGCAAGTATACGAATAAGATTAGAAGTTAGGTAGTATGGTATGTTGGCTACGATTTTATATTCTTTAGGTAATTTACTAAAATCAAATTTTAGAATACTTTCGTTATATATTTCAAAATCTTCCAGCTTCAAATCTATTAACATTTGAGATAAAACAGGGTCTACCTCTACGGCTATAACATGACATTTTTTAATCAATTTCAAGGTCAAATTACCAGTTCCTGGACCTATTTCTAGAACATTGTCTTTCTTTGATAGTTCGGCTAAATCAACTATTTTATCTAGGATGACTGGATCTTTTAGCCAATGTTGTCCTAAGCTCTTGTTAGCTTTTACATTACCAGTTTCTGTTATGTACCCAGTGGATATAGGCATTGTACCATCCTCCATATCTAGCATTTGCATAAGAATTACACCACTCTAGCTGCGTAATCGGGTTTGTGGCCCAATCCGCACCAGCACTGGACATTTTATATCCAGGAGTAGCTTGACATAAACCATATCCATTAGGAGTATAAGCATTATCGGGAATGGCCGGACAATAATGCTCGCCCTGGGCTTTAGTGGGGCACCAACCAGATTCATGACTAATTATATAGTCTGCATACTGATAATCGTTTGGAGGTATTCCAGCTAGAGCCATATCTCCTTTTATACCACTCAGACTGGTCCCTTCGACGACTATTTCTGTAACAGGTTGAACAGTTACGATTGTCTGCATTTCAGTCGATGAAACAACTAAATTATTTTGGGTTTGATCTTCATAGGTAATAACTTCTTGACCTGCAGAACCTTGCTGCCTGACAGCACTTGTGCCGTAAGCCAAACTTGAAGAATAAATTGTTTGAATCGGCATAGGGATTGATTGAGTTATTGTCGAAATTTTAATTCCTTTTCTTACTATATAGACGACTTTGTTGGCTGTAAGAGTAGAATCTAAGGCTGGTACCACCTCGTTTTTTGATATTAATTTAATATGCTCTTTTTTAATAAGCTCACCCACGGTTTTAGCATGTGTTCTAATTAAAATATTTTTGCCATACAGGTTCAAATTAATGGGCGTAGCTGGGTTGATAACTACACTCTGTCCAATAACACCACTTTTTAGAAAATTTGATGTAGGAGTGGCATAAACATAGTCTTCTGGATAAATTTTAATTCCAGCCTGTTGCACCACCGCTCTTGGAGTTTTGGCGGCTGAATATGTAAAAACTACGCCACTAGGAGTATTGATGGCAATTGGTTTAGCTCTAAAAATATTAATTCTAAAGTCATCTTGATTAATGGAAGTGTTTAAGGCTGGTTCAACAACGTCACCGTGATGTAATACGATGTGAAGCTTAGCTAATAATATCTTAACCGTCTTATCTTTAGTTGGCACGACTTGTTGAATACCATCATAAGATATAATTACTATTTTGGAATCTGGGACAACTTCGATTGTTTGACTATTTTGAACAAAATGATAAAGAACTAAAGTAACTAAGCTTAAAGATAAAATCGTAATAACAGGAACCTTTACTCCCGGATGCCTAATGATATGTCTAAGCCTTCTTATCTGTCTTCTTTTGAATCGGATAAGCTTATATAAAAATGATCGTTTATTTAGCTTCATATAATAATGAACGTAGAAATTAGAATATAAAGGAAATTTAATTAGCTACGTACTTATTTAATTGTAGCAGATATTAGGTTTAGGATTTTAAATTTTGAATAAAACATACACTTTGATCTTCAATTAGATTCGGATTTTTAATTAAATCATTAATTTTAAACCACCTAACATCTACTATTTCTATTTTTTTAATGATGTTGGTCGTTGGTTTGTGATCAAGTTTAGTTTTATAAAATATTAAAAACAACTTAAAAATTAAATATTTATAAACCACTTCGTTTTCTTTAACAATATTGGTATTTCTTAATTTGATACCTGTTTCTTCATAAACTTCTCTAATAGCAGCATCTCTATAATCTTCATGTTTCTTGGTACCACCTCCAGGAAATCCCCATTTATTATCTGAGATAAGGGACCTAACCATTAATACTTCATCTTTATATATGATCGCGACTCTATTACGTTTAGATTTGTTTATTAATAAAAAAATGAATGGTTTAAAAACTACGAATATTATATTTCCGAATACTTTAAAAAGTTTTTTCATACTTTCTCTATTTTAGCGAAACTTAAGTTAATCTTTTTAAGACCCTTACCCTTAAAATAGATGGCCGCGAAATCACCGTCCATTTCCATAACAGTTCCTCTCCCAAAATAATCATGGTTGATTTGATCTCCAATATTTAGTTCTGGTATTATCCAAACTTCGTCATTTGCGGGTTTAGGGTCAACATATTCGTTTAAAAAATAGGGTTCTTTATTCTGTGAGAATTCTGCGTCAATATCTTCTAGAAAACGACTCGGAGTATTATGTTGAACTCCTCCAAAGAGCATTCGAGAGGCAGCGTATAGCATATATAATTCTTTTTTGGCACGAGTCATACCGACATAACAAAGTCTCCTTTCCTCCTCCATTTCACTAGCATCATACAAAGATCTGGAATGAGGGAATATGGTCTCTTCCATCCCACTCATAAAGACAACTTCAAACTCTAAACCTTTTGCCGAATGAAGTGTCATTAAAGTGACAGAATTTTTAGCATCATTCATTGAATCTAAATCCGATATTAAAGCCACCTCTTCCAGAAAACCAGCTAGACCTAATTCTTGATATTCACTGGCAACACTTAAAAGTTCCTTGACGTTTTCCTTACGTGATTCTCCTTGAATAGTGCCGTCGTCTAAATACTTATAGTAATCTAGTCTTCTAATTAAAGAATCAATTAAGCCACTTAAATGGGTGCTGCTTTCAATTTTTCTTAAACTGTTTAGTATTTCAAATAAATCGTTTAAACCTTCTCTAGCCTTATTAGACAAGTCTTGACACTGATCTATAAGCTCTAAGGCTTTAAAAATGCTACCTTGCAACGTTGCAAATTCCCAAAAAACATTGAGACTTTTAGGTCCCAGAGATCGTCTTGGAACATTAATAATTCTCTCTAGGGACGACCTGTCTTCAGGCTGATAGATTAATCTTAGATAAGCAATAATATCTTTTATTTCTTTTCGTTCATAAAATTTAACACCACCTACTATATGATAATTTAGGCCATTTCTTACAAAAGCTTCTTCTAGTGATCGACTTTGAGCATTCGTCCGATAAAGAACGGCAAAATCTTTTAATTGACGATGTCCCATACTAACTTCGTCTTTAATCTTATTGATTATAAAATCAGCTTCAGCTCTCTCGTTATTTACTTGAATTACTTGAACCGGCTTACCACTAATTTGATCTGTCCATAATTTTTTATCACTCCTGTTGTCATTTTTGGATATGACGGCATAAGCGGCGTCTAATATCTCTTTAGTTGATCGATAATTTTGCTCTAATTTAATTATTTTAGTATTTTTAAAATCTTTTTCGAAATTCAGAATATTTCTAAAATCTGCCCCTCTCCAGCTGTATATGCTTTGCCAATCGTCTCCCACAACCGCTAAGTTTGGATTGTTCTTAGAACTTAAGAGCTTAACCAGCTTATATTGGGAGGCATTGGTGTCCTGATATTCATCTATAAGAATATATTTAAATTTGGATTGCCATTTATTTCGAATTTCCTTATTTTTAACAAATAATTCTACGGTTTTTGCTATTAGATCATCAAAATCTAAGGCGGCAGCATCTTTTAGTTCTTTTTCATACTTAGGATAAAGTTCCGATGCAATCTTTTGAGTTGGATTAAATGCTAGATCATGAATCTCTTCGGAATCTAACATTTCATTTTTAGCATTACTTATAAAATTTAAGACTTCCCTTTTGGAATATTCTTTTTCACTGATTCCATTATTCTTAAAAAGTCTTTTAATTACAGATAATTGATCACTTTCGTCAAAAATAACAAAGTTTCTAGGAATTTTTAAATAAGACCCGTCTTCTCTTAGTATCTTCACACAAATACTATGAAAAGTACCCATAAAAGGCATGAAATAATAATTATTTGGAGACTTAAGAAGATCTGCAATCCTTTCTCTCATTTCATTGGCTGCTTTATTGGTGAAGGTTACAGCTAAGATCTCATTAGGGTTGGCTAAATGCTCATAGAGAATATAGGCGATCCGATGAACCAAAGTTTTAGTTTTACCACTTCCAGCACCAGCCTGTATTAATAACGGACCCTCCGTAGAAGTTACAGCATCTCTTTGTTGGTCATTTAAACCAACTAATAAGTCTTCAAGCATCAATATATTTTAACAATTTTTTAGGTTAATTAGCTAATATTTTAAATTTTGATTAGACCCGCATTAGACGCTATAAACAGCCAAGCTATAATTAAAATTATGCTCAATATTGTTCCGAGTATGACAAATCTTTTTGTTTTTTTCTTTTGAGTTCTATTTATTGGTAAAAAATATTGCTTACTTTCTATCATACGATTAATCTCTTGAAGTCTTTTTTGTTCTTCTGCTTCTTTTAGTTGAGCGACCTTTTCTTCACTAGATTCATTAACTTGTTTTTTATTAATTAAGGAGTTGGTAGCGTCTTCATTTTGAAAGTCTTTTGAGCTATCTTCTTGATTAGACTGTGGACCCACAATATTACTAATTTCTGGAGTTGAAATATCAGATTGATCAACATTTGGTTTATCGCTAGCTTGATTTAAAGTATAAGATTCGGGTTTACTATCATTAGTTTCTTGATCTTTAGTTGCGTCTTGCGGATGATCTTCAATCGGTAGTTTTAAATTATCCCGATCCGTTTCTTCGTTTGAAGCGTTTAGATCTTCATTGGCCTGCGTTTTTAAGTCATCATCTGGAACAACAATATTTAATTTACTTTTTTCATGTTCTGATGGAGCAAGTAAAGTCTCAGGTTCATCTTTAGTTTCGATATCATCTTTTATATTATCCCTGAGTGGTTCAATATTAATTTTTCTGGATAAAGTTTTTGGAAGATCAGGAGGTCCCAATGGTTCTTCTTGGTCAACCCTATCACTTTCTAAACTAGGATCGTGATTATCACTTATCATGGGATCTATTAAGATAGGATTAGATTTTATAATAATATTTTTAGAATTCTCAGAAGGTTTAGTTGAACCCGGACTTAAAACATCCATAACTTTTTTCTTATTTTGATTTTTTTTAGATGGCACCACTAATTTCCTTTTATTAAATATGCTTTATTTATTATTTTTGCAAATTCTTGGTAGTTTAGACTTGCTCCACCAACTAAAGCTCCATCACAATTTTCTAGAGCCAAATAACTTGAAACACTATCGGAGTTTACACTACCACCATACAAAATTCTAACTTCTGCAGACACTTTTGGACCATATAGTTCAGATATTTGATAAACTATGAAGTCAATAACTCTTTGAATATCTTGGGGTTTAGCAACTTCTCCCTGGAATGTACTAATGGCCCAAACAGGCTCATAGGCTATTACTATAGTTCGAATCTCTTCAGCTGTTAAATTACTTAAGGCTGTTACTAACTGATCGTGAATAACTCGTTTAGTCTCTCCACTCGTTCGTTCGGCTTTTGTTTCACCGATACACAAAATGGGGGTTAGACCGTTTCGGTAACAAGCTGCGACTTTATCTCGAATCATTTCAAGGTCCTCATGGAAGAAAAGTCTTCTTTCACTATGACCGATAATCACATACTTAACTAAATCTCTTAACATCGAGAAGCTCACTTCTCCAGTAAAAGCTCCTTCATCTTTATGGTATGCATTTTGAGCGGCTAATTTAATTTTACGATGATCAACTTCTAAACTTA
>JAJZYA010000031.1 GCA_021806285.1 bacterium
GTTTGATAAGAATCTGATAATAGCAAATACTAGGTCTATTATTCCGTTATGAGGTTTGGAACAATAACCTTGAGTTTTACCAGTTACACAAGAGTCTCCGCTACAACCGAAGTCAATGCTGGTTTGTACGGCAGTTCCACTACCGTTTATTGCGTTTCCGCACTGATATGCCATATCTTTATAATTACTAAAGTAGGTGTTATGGGTGTTATGGTTCAACGAGGGCAGTATAAATATTAAGGAGATAAACAACAAAGCCCCTAGGACCATATTTTTAATAACTATCTTTTTTATGTTTTTCATTATCTAAAATTGTAACCCTTTAAACATTTTTAGACAACGTCTTTTTTTAATTCAAATCTCTAATGCTTTGATATACTTATTAGATAGAATATGGCAACATACAAAGTAATACAGGATATAGAAGCCGAAGATAAGCTAATATGGGTTTTTAGCTTTAGACAGTTCGTTTACTTGCTAATTGCCGTCTTATTCTTATACATCAGCTTTTTGTTCTTTGTAAAACACGTTGCATTTATGGATATTTTGACCATGCCAGTTAGTTTATTTACAGGTATTCTGGCTTTTCCTTTTGGTAAAGACCAACCAACTGAAGTATGGGTTTTGGCCAAAATAAAGTTTTTTGTAAAACCCAAAATAAGAATCTGGTCACAGAGTGGCACCAAGGAACTAGTAACCATAAATGTTCCTAAAACCGTACAAGCTGATTTGACAGACGGTTTGTCTCAAAACGAGGTTAAATCTAGACTGGAAGCATTAGCCACTACTATAGACACTAGAGGGTGGTCTATAAAAAATTCCTCTAATCCTTATGTAAGCCCCCTAACCAGTAGTTCTAATAGCTCAGATCGACTAATTAGCCCAGTAGTTACTGCCAACGTAGACGACGTTTATACCTCTGAAGATATTCTAGACTCGGACAACAATCCTTTGGCACAAAAAATGACCGAGATGATAACGGTGAACGATGAACAAAGACGTAAGGCCCTCATGGAGAAGCTAAACTCTATCAAGAGCTCCAACTCTATAAACTCCCCGACAACAAATGAAGAAAAAGAAAGAGAATTAATTAAAGAGGCTAAGATTAATCAAAATTTAACCTTTAATAATTTAAGGCGAGTTTCGAAAAGTAACGACCCTAAGATAAGTACAGGTAATGTGAATCAAGTTAAAAGTGAACCTTCTAAAGAAGAGCCCCCGAAACCGAAAAGCCCTGATATAATAGATTTATCAAAAAGAAATGATCTTAATGTTACGGTTATTTCTCACGAGGCCAACAGAAAAAAAACCTCAGAAGATTTAAAAAATAGTGACGAAAGAGTTATTTCATTAAGATAAGGGTGGAAAATGCAACCAAATCAACAAATTCAACCAAATCAACAAATTCAACCAAACATAGACCCGGCTGTTAATACTAACCTCGGTAACGCTAACCCAGTTGTTAATAATCCAAACCCCGTTGGTCCTCAAGTACAATCTGGCCAACCAAACGCTCCTAAACCAACCGTCAAGACAAACCCTAATAGTTCTCAAAACACACTTCAAATAGCAGAAATAAGGGATGGTATAGTTATATTAAACGACGGTTCGTTTAGAGCTGTAGTGATGGTAAAAAGCATAAACTTTGATCTCATGAGCCCCCAGGAACAAGAAGCCGTAGAATTCTCCTATCAAGGTTTTTTGAATTCTCTATATTTTCCTATTCAAATTTTTGTTAGAACCCAAAAAGTTGATCTTGAACCATATATAGAGAAGCTGGATAAGATAAGAACTGAACACGATAATATGCTTTTATCTCTTTTAATGGAAGATTATATCGAATACATAGATAATTTGAGTCAACAAACCAATATAATGGACAAAAAATTCTATGTTGTTATTCCATTCTTTCCTTTTGACGATATTAAAAAGGCTTTAACCGAAAGTAAAAACCTAATAAAAGGAATAATCGGGTTGTTTAATCAAAAAGAAGAACATATCATTATTAACGAAGCCGATCTTGAAAAGGCTAAAACTGAGCTTAGAAACAGGGTTCAAGCAGTGTTAGCCGGCTTAATGGATTGTGGCATCCAGGGACTACCCTTAGACACTCAAGAATTAATTGAGCTTTATTATGACACCTACAATCCTGACACCGCTACACGTCAGCAATTAAAGAATTTTGATAGCTTAACCGCCGACATTGTTACAAAAGGACAGGGAATGGCGGCTCAGGATCATCTTCAAAGGGAGCTTAAAAACTAATGGCTTTTGGTAAAAAAAATAAGACTCAATTAGACCCTGTAGCGGCTGCTCAGCTGCAAAAGCAAAGAGAAGAACAAGAGGTTCAGGCAGCTTTCCAAAAAGGTATCACAGCCTTGAGAGATTTTATAGCTCCAAGCTCGCTAGAGTATTCGAGTTCATATTTTAGAATTGGTACTAGACTAGCAAGAACATATTACATTTATGGTTATCCTAGAAGTGTCTACACCGGCTGGTTGAGTCCAATTATTAATCTCGATGAGGTTATTGATCTAAGTATATATGTTTATCCCGTAGAGAGTCAGGTCGTTCTTGAAAACCTACGAAAAAAGGTAAGCCGTTTAGAGGCGGGAATCCAGCTGGACGCTGAAAAGGGAAGAGTTAGGGATCCTGCTAAACAGGCGGCCATTCTTGATGCTGAAGAAATGCGAGATAAACTTCAAATTGGCGAAGAAAAATTCTTTAGATTTGGTCTTTATTTTACAGTATATGCTAATAGTACTGAAGAACTAGAGTTTGTTAGTCATAAAGTTGAGTCAATCCTTGGACAACAACTAGTCTATAGCAAGCCAGCCACCTCTCAACAAGAACAGGCTTTTAACAGTAACATCCCGCAATTAGTAGACCTGCTTCAGGTTAGAAGGAATATGAGTACCGGCGCCATAAGTACTAGCTTTCCATTCACTAGTGCTGACATAAGTCAAGACAGTGGAATACTATATGGCATTAATATGCATAATTCCGGTTTAGTTATTTTTGATAGGTTCTCTCTAGAAAACAGTAATTCTGTGGTCTTTGCCAAGTCTGGAGCTGGAAAATCCTTTACAGTTAAGCTTGAGGCTTTAAGAAGTATGATGTTTGGCACAGAAGTGTTTATTATAGATCCAGAAAATGAGTATCAAAAAATGTGTGAGGCTGTTGGTGGAGCATACGTTAGATTAAGTCTAAACTCCTCAACCAGGATTAACCCTTTTGACCTACCAGAAGTGGTCGACACCGAAGAAGCTGATAATGCTCTTAGAAGTAATCTCATAACTCTTCATGGTTTGTTGCGTCTTATGATGGGAGGAGCTCAAGCTCAAATTGTTGGTAATGCCCAATTAATGCAACCGGTTTTAGCTCCAAGTGAAGAAGCCGACTTAGATTCAGCGTTAATAGAAACTTACGCTAAGGCTGGTATTACAAACGATCCCTTAACACATAAAAGCCCTCCGCCAACTATTTCTGACTTATACGATGTGCTTTTACACATGGGTGGCAGTGGTCCACAGTTAGCTCAACGTTTGAGAAAATATACTACCGGAACGTTTTCGGGTATTTTTTCTCAACAATCTAATATCAATATCAACAATCCTCTTATTGTGTTCAATATTCGTGACCTAGAAGATGAATTGAGGCCTGTGGCTATGTATATTGTTTTAAACTACATTTGGAATAAGACCAAGGTTGATCAAAAGCGCCGAATATTAATTGTCGACGAAGCCTGGCAATTAATGAAATATGAGGATTCTGCTAACTTCCTGTTCAGTTTGGCTAAAAGAGCTCGAAAATATAATTTAGGAATTACAACCATAACCCAAGACGTTGAAGACTTTATGGGTTCAAGGATGGGAAGAGCTATTGTTGCTAATGCGTCTATGCAAATACTCCTAAAACAGTCTCCGTCAGCTGTTGATGTTTTATCGGATGTATTTAAGTTAACAAGTGAGGAAAAAAAGCGTTTAAGCCAATTCCCAGTAGGTCAAGGTTTGTTCTTTGCTGGACAGAATCACGTTCATATTCAGGTTATTGCCAGTCCAACCGAAACAGACCTAATAACCACGGGACCTCCAAAAGAAGATAATACAGTCACCTATAATGTGCCCCTTGATTCTACTGGAGATCAAAACATTAACCTTAACCCCCAAAATAATCCAGCCTTAAACTAGAGCAATAATTTTATAACTACCATTTAGGTGGTTAACTACCATATCGGCATCAGTAGTGGTAATAAATGACTGATTATTCTTAATTTCTTCTAATAAAAATTTTCGTCTTTGGCCATCTAGTTCACTAAAAACATCATCCAATATAAAAACTACATCTCTTTTTTGGTATTCTTCTAAAATTAATTTTTCGGCTATTTTTAAAGACAAAATAACACTTCTTTGTTCACCCCTTGATGCTTTTCGGGTTGAGTTACGGTCGTCAATTTTAGCTGAAAAATCTTCTCTATGAATTCCTCTTTGAGTAAAACCAACCTTTTGGTCATCGAGAGCGTTTTTTTCTAAATAGTTTAAAAACTTGGTTTCGTAGTTATTGATATCTATATCACTTATATAGTTTAGCGACACCTCTTGATTTGAATCTGATAGTTTTTGATATATTTTTTGAATTTTGGGATTGATTTCTTTTATTAATAAAGTTCTATTCTTTATTATTTGTCCGGATAACTGAGATAATCTTAAGTTCCATGGAAAAAGGTTATTAAGTTGACCCTTTTTTAAAAGATTGTTTCTTTGAGTAAGGGCTCTATAATACTGACTAATTATTTTATTATGTTCAGGCTCTATTTCCGAAACCAGATCGTCTAAATACTTTCGTCTATATTCTTTATTTAAAATAAAAAGATTTAAATGATTAGGCTCAAATAAAACTATTGGATAAGTATGGTTTTTACTTAACCTTTTATATTTTTTATCGTTTAGTTTAAAGGTTTTAGTTGTTTTTTCTTGTTGTCTACTAACTAATACTTGTCTTTCTTCGTCTTTAATATTAATCTCAAGTCTTAAAAAATCCTCGTTATCTTTTATTAAATCAACGTCTTTTACCCTGAAAGATGAGCCTTTAAGAATAAAAACCAGAGCCTCTATTAGGTTAGTTTTTCCTATAGCGTTTGGTCCTACTATTATGTTTATACCGTTATCGAACTCAAAGGCCTCGTCTTTATAAGATCTAAAGTTTTGAAGTTTTAAACTACTAATCATTATTATAATTTTAGTTTAAAACTAAACTTTTAGTGGCATAATAATGTGAATAAAATTCTTTTCATTTGGATCTTTTAATAAAATTGGTTCGATTTTACCGTTAAAACAAAAGTTAATGTTTTCACCCTCTAAAACATTCAAAACTTCTATAATAAATCTGGAATTTAAAGTAATCTCGGCAGTACCTTTTATTTTAGCTTTAAGAACGGCTGAATTTTCACCGATTTGGCTGGCTAATGATTTAATATTGATTGTTTGATTGTCTTCATTAATAGCTATCGTTAAACTTCCCGCTGTTTCCTTAGCAAAAATAGAAGATACTTTGATCATATTTAGAAATTCTTGCCGATCCACTTCTATAGTATTACTAAATTCTAACGGAATAAGGTTTTGATAATCTGGATAATTATTCTCTAGTAGTCTACTA
The DNA here is from genome assembly GCA_021806285.1 of bacterium. GTDB lineage: Bacteria > Patescibacteriota > Saccharimonadia > Saccharimonadales > UBA4665 > JAJZMH01. Next base: position 5,656 of record JAJZYA010000031.1, read on the forward strand.
ACTAGTTCGGTTTCTGAAAACTTAAATAACACCTGTTGTTCGTCTTTTAAGATGGTAATGTCTGAAGTTTGATCGTCAATAATTTTATATAAATCACTTAACGATGAAGAGGGGACGAGCATGTTAATGTTTTCCTTGGTTTTACAAACAATACTTTCAGAAAGTCTAGAACTATCTGTTGCTACCATATATAAATTATTATTTTTTGAATAAATATATACTCCAGTTAAGACTGGTCTATTGTCGTTAGAGGAAGCAGCAAATAAAACTTGATTTAAAGATTTCTTAAAGTCTTTAGCGTTAACTTTAATTTCCTGTTTACTTTCAATAACTGGAATTACTGGAAACTCATCGGCTGAAATACCGTTAATAACACAGTTATACTGATCTGTTACGACTTTTAGTTTATTATCTTCTAAGGAAAGGTCTATTACACCTTGAGGTAGGCTGGAAATAAAGCTGGTTAGTATGTTTGCTGGCACCGTAATACTTCCTTCTTTTTCAATCTTAGCTCCAACATATTTCGTAATCCCAATATCTAAATTAGTGGCTGCAATTAATAAAATACCTTTACTGGCTTTGATTAAAATATTGGCGAGAACTGGTAAAGTTCCTCTAGTGTTAGCCACTCTTGATACAGCGTTCAGAGCCTGATTTAAATTATTTTGGGTAACTTTTAGTTTCATATAATGCTCCCTTTTATTAATAATAAATTAAATAACTTTGTTATTATTATTGGTCCTGTGGAAAGTGTGTAAAAGTCTGTTTCTAACAGGTTTATATTTTGAATTATAGCTCTGGATAAACTTGTTAAAGATTGTTTAGAAAAAACTTGATTATAAACACCCATAAAATATTTAATTTTTAGTTTGCTAATAAGTGCGCAAGTTATACAAGTTAAAAACACAAAAACTACACAACTAATAAACAGGTATTTAAGCATAAAGACGCTCCTTTATAGCTGATATCGCCTCCCTTATATCGGAGTCTAAGTGAAATTGTTTCTCTATTTTATCAATCGAATGAATAGCGGTAGTATGGTCTTTTCGAGATAATTCCTTAGCAATTTTTGGAAAACTTAAATGAAGTTCACTTCTTAATATATACATAGCCACTTGTCTAGGTACAACAATATCTTTATCTCTTTTAGGACCTAAAATATCTTCAATAGGAACCTGATAATACTTAGAAACCTTATCTATTATTTGTTTAGCGCTTAAGTGTTTGGGCCGAGTTTTACTACTACCTAGTAAACTTGTAGCTATTCCTATATTAGGCTCTACCGCTCTCATTTCACAAAAAGCTAAAAGATGATTTAAAGCTCCTTCAAGCTCTCTAATGTTTGTGGGAATATTGTTAGATAAATATTCAACCACTTCATCGGGTAGGTCAACGCTATGGCTAAGAGCCTTGTTCTTAATAATGGCACACCTTGTTTCAAAGTCTGGGGTTTGCATGTCGATACTCATTCCCCAGGTAAAACGACTTCTAAGTCTTTCTTCGATAGTTGGAATGTCTTTAGGCGGTTTATCGGAACTAATAATAATCTGTTTATTAGCTTGGTGGAGAGCATTAAAAGTATGAAAAAATTCTTCTTGAATTTTTTCTTTACCAGCAATAAATTGAATGTCGTCAACAATTAAAACGTCGCAAGATCTGTAATAACTAGCAAAATCGGCTGTTTTTCTAAACCTCAAGGCGTCAACAAACTCTTGGACAAACTGTTCAGTAGATATATAAAGTATTCTAATAGAAGGATTGTTAACTGCTAGGGCGTTTCCAACAGCCTGTATGAGATGGGTTTTACCGATTCCAACTCCTCCATAAATAAACAAGGGGTTATATTTAGTGCCAGGATTTTGAGCAATAGATTGACAAGCAGCAAAGGCCAGTTCGTTACCGGCACCAACCACAAAATTATCCAAAGTATATTTTTCATTTAAACCTTGCCTGTAAGAGTGTGAAAGACCATTAAGATTTACTTTTTCTACCTCAGCCTCCTCATTGTTAGCAAAAGCCGCAACATCTTCTAAGATTACGGGTTCATCATAGATCATTTTAGTTGACTTAGAG
>JAJZYA010000032.1 GCA_021806285.1 bacterium
AACGGCTTGAAGCTTATTAGTGTCAACAAATTTATATTCATTAGTGTTCTTAGTGCCAAAGGCTAAAAATACAAGTAGACCAATCAAAACGATTGAAACAGCAAATACTAAAACTGATTGTCCTATTCTACTAAATCGATCTTTAACTACTAATTTATCTTTCCTTTTAAAATCGTTTTTATTCTGATTCTGATTCTGAAAATGATTTTGATTAGCTGGACCCATGTTTATTTGGGGATTCTTATTGTTTAAATCCATCTCTATTTTTTCCACCTTCCACTTCTTTTAATCTTTATTGCTTAAGTTTAGTATATAAAAAGTTTCTGATCAAGTTATTTTTTTCGAAAAGTATCAATGTCTATAGCCACTTTATGCCATCTGTTAATAAAAAGACTAAAGAGATTTTTAAATAAAAGGGGTTGACAAACAATTTCTCTCAAGAGTATGTTAGGGATACATTACTAATTAAAGAGAGGGAAATAAGAATGGCTTATAAGCACACTAACTCTAAAGGCGTAACATACTATCTAAACTCAAAGGAAGTTACTTTGAGAGGTGGCAAGAAACAGACAATTTATTACTTTAGTAAAGATCAAAGACCAGAAGGATGTGACCTTCCTTCAGATAGAGAAGTTAACGAAAACCCACGAAACGGTTTCCTAACTGTTAAAAGAAAATAATTAGTTAATAATTTAGCTAATAAAAAGACCCGGGACATTTAATCTACCGGGTCTTTGTTATTTTATTAAGAACTTAATATAATACATAAGATATGTCCGAGGTCATTTTAAAAGTTAAAAATCTAAAAAAACTATATGACAATAAACCAGTTGTTAATGGTATTAATTTCGAAGTAAAAAAAGGAGAAATATTCGGTATTTTAGGACCGAATGGTGCTGGTAAAACAACAACTCTTGAAATGATTGAAACGATGAGGCCAATAGATGGTGGTAAGATAACCTTAGCTGGCATTGATGTAGCATCTAATCCTTTAGAAGTAAAAAAAGTAATAGGTGTTCAACCTCAAACTCCAGCTTTCCAGGATAAACAAAAACTGACTGAAATCATCGACATGTTTGCGGCGGCTTATGGAGAAAAAGTAAAATCTAGGGATTTTTTAGAAGAAGTAGAACTAGGGTCAAAAGCCAATAGTTATGCTGAAAACTTAAGTGGTGGTCAAAAGCAACGACTTAGTATTGCAGTTGCTTTAGTTCATAACCCCAAAGTATTTTTTCTTGATGAGCCAACTACTGGACTTGATCCACAAGCTCGTAGAAATTTGTGGGATTTAATAAAGATGGTTAGGGATAGAGGAGTAACCGTCATTATGACAACTCACTATCTTGATGAAGCAGAACTCCTATGCGATAGGGTGGCCATTATGGATAATGGTAAAATAATTGCCCTAGATACTCCGAAGAATTTAATTAAACAGTTATTATCAAGAGGATTTAAAAAAGAACAGCACGTAGAACAAGCCAATCTTGATGATGTCTTTATCGATTTAACAGGAAAGGCCTTACGGGATTAGCTGATGCAAAAAATAAGCAAAGATCTATATACGGTTTTAGTTTTTACAAAAATTGGTACAAAGCGTTTTTTTAGAGATAGGTTGGCAATATTTTTTGGAATATTATTTCCCTTAATATTTCTTTTTGTGTTTGGGAGCTTATCGAACGGGAATAATAAGATTTCTTTTAAGATAGCTGTATTAAATCAATCAAAAAGTTCGTTTTCAAAAGTTTTTGTGAGCAATTTAAGTAAGCAGAAAATATATAAGATAGATCCGACGGTTCATAATTTAAAACAAGCCGAAGACAAGATGCAAAAGAGTCAGTTAGATGCTACTTTAGTCTTACCAAGTAATTTTGGTAATTTAGATAGTAGTCATGTTCCTAGTGGACAAGTAGAGCTTTATTATACTCAAAACTCTCAAGTAGCTGGACAGACATTAACCACGATTCTAAATGAAAATCTAAAAATTCTAAATAAAAAGTTTGTTAATATTAAAACTCCGTTCTCGGTATCTTCAAAACAATTATCTGAAAAGAGTTTAACGGCTTTCGACTATACTTTCTCAGGGCTTTTAGGATTCTCGATTATGGGAGTTGGAATATTCGGACCTATTAACGTTTTCCCGGAACTAAAAAAACAAGGAATTTTAAGGCGTCTACATACTACTCCTCTTAAAGTCTGGCAATATTTCCTATCCACTATGTTTTCTCAGGCAATCGTAGGTATAGTTTCAATAGCCGTTCAGTTTCTGGTAGCATTAACAGTTTTTCATTTAAAAATTAACGGAGACTATTTAAGTATTCTAGTTTACATTATTTTAAGTACTTTCATGATTCTTGGAATAGGTCTAGCAATAGGAGGTTGGGCTAAAAACGAAAGGCAAGCCGCTCCCTTAAGCAATATCATTGTTTTCCCAATGCTGTTCTTGTCTGGAACCTTTTTCCCGAGATTTGATATGCCTCTTTGGTTGCAGTCATTAACAACTTGGCTGCCACTGACTCCCGTTATAGATGGACTTCGTTTACTGACAACGGGAGGCAAAAACCTTCTTCAAATAGGTCCTCAATTAGGGCTCGTGCTGGCCTGGATGGTAGTAATTTATTTGATTGCCTTCCGTGTTTTCAAATGGGAGTAGATTTTTTTAGGTAAAGGTGATATAATATTCGTATCGTTATAAGACTATACGATTATGAGCGAAAGAAATCCTATCGAATTTGGTTATAGTCCCGAAAGTCACAGAGATGACATTGGGCGTTTTGATAACAACCCTGAAACAACTCAAAAAATAATAGCTTTACTTGCTCAAGAATCAATTCATGAAGGTGCAATAACAGAATCCTATGGTAGTAGCGAAAATAAACTTTCTAAAGCCGACAAAATAAAGATTCTTGCTGACGCAAGAGCAACACTAAAGCATTAAAAAATAGCTTTAAATATTTAACTAAATTTTATTATGCCAGAAGATTTTAAAAATAATATTTATCCATTGTTCGATCAAAATTCCCTTCCTAAGGAGTTAAAACAGTCGCATCCTTCAGCGAGGGGCGAAGACTTTATTAAAGAAGCGAGTGAGGCAGTCTTAAAAGCTTTAGATCCTGGATTAATGGCTAGAAGTCTTATTGGAGACGAAAGCCCTGCAAGATATAAATACCCAGAACCTTCCATGGTAGCAGTTTCCCAAGATGAATACATGGCATGTTTAAATCGTCGTAATGCTAAAGAAGAAGATCTAAGTCAGTTTGATAAATTTAGGTTAAGCAATGAAGAGAATCTAAGTACTTTAGAAAAAATCAGCACTTTATTAGAGATTGATACCATTGAAGACATGGAAGACCAAACGTTAGAGACTGCCACCAGAATTATAGATGGCTTGGTGATGCTTTTTGCCGATATTAATGATTGGCAGAATGAGAATACAGATTTAGTGATAAGGGTATTTAACTGGAACTTAAAACATAATGTCGATAGATCCGGTTTGTGGCAGAGATACTTAGAATTATCAAAAGCATACCATGTCAGTAAAAAAAGAGCCTATGATTATTTAGCGAGCGCTGATGACGGTGTTGAATAGATATCATGTAAAATCGGGCTTCCTATCTTTAGCACCTATGGATGATGTTACCGATAGAGTGTTTAGAAAAATAATTAATGATTGTTATCCTCCCGATCTTTCTTTTACTGAGTTTGTAAATGTTGATGGACTTATGAGCAAAGGTAGGCAAGTGCTTAGAAAAAAACTTGATCATCCCGAGGGTGAAAAGAATCTAATAGCACAAATTTGGGGATTAAATCCTGCTAATTTTTATGCAATTGCCAAAGAGATAGCAGACAAAAAGTTTGGTGAATTTATTGGTGTTGATTTAAATATGGGCTGTCCAGACAAAACAGTAGTTAAAAATGGCGCTTGTAGTGCTTTAATAAATAACCGAGAACTTGCTTTAGATATAATAAATGCTACCAAAAAAGGCTTAAAGAGCAGATTACCTTTAAGTGTTAAAACTAGACTTGGCTTTAATAAAATAGATTATTCATGGCATGAGTTTCTTCTTAAACAAGACCTAGACATGCTAACTATTCATGGTAGAACAAGATCTGAGATGAGTAAGGTTTCTGCCGACTGGAAAGCTATCGGAGAGATAAGAAAACTTAGAGACAAACTATCCCCTAGCACTTTAATTGTTGGTAATGGTGATGTTCTTAGTTTTATTCAAGCTAAAGAATATATTAAAAAATATAAACTTGACGGCGTTATGATCGGAAGGGGGGTATTCCAGGATCCATTTATATTTTCCAATAAGAGCATTTGGACCCAAATGAGTCGGCTGGATAAGTTTAAATTATTTAAAAAACACGTTGAGTTGTATAAAGCAACTTGGCAAGACTCTAAACCTATTCAAGTATTAAATAAATTCTGCAAAATATATATTAATAACTTTGAAGGGTCGAAAGAAATAAGAGAGGATTTAATGTCTTCAAAATCTTCAGATGAACTTTTGGAAAAAATAAACAATCAAATTGATCAGAAATCTAATCAGATTTAAATCACATTTAACTATAGGTGTCGATTTTTTAAGTAATTATCTTTAAGCTGAATGATTGGTGGGGGCGGATGGAATCGAACCAACTACCAAGCGGTTATGAGCCGCCTGCTCTAACCGGTGAGCTACGCCCCCATAAATATTTATTATATTACACCAAAAGGCTTTATAATAACAGATGAGAGTATAGCAGATTATCATTAATTTAGATAATATAACTTAGGAATTATATGTTTTCAAAAGAAAAAATAGAAGAATATAAGGATATTGCCTTTAAGGAGCTTAACAGGTTTTCAGATATTAGGTTTACTGGCCAGATTATATTTGCCGTAATCGTCTTTTTAATATTCTGGAGTGGCGCAAGGGCGGTTCAAAGTAATTTTAATTTACAGAAACAGATAGTTGAGCTTAGACAACAAAACAACCAGATAGAAATTCAAAACAATAATATAAAAATAGAGAACCAGTATTACTCTTCTAATCAGTATAAAGAATTATTTGCCAGACAAAATCTAGGACTTGGTTATAAGGGAGAAACCGAAATTATAGTCCCAGACAATGTCGCTCTAGAGTACAGTCTAAATTTAAATAATCAAAACTCTTCAAAATCTGCTAAAAATTTATATAAAGAAGCTAGTTTTCAAAAAAACTTCACAGCTTGGATTAATTTCTTTTTTCATAGAAGTTAAATTCATTTGTTATGCCTTTTGTAGATAAGTTATTATCATATTCAATGACTTAGACCACCTAAGAAGTACTTTATTTAGTTAAATAAAAAACTAGGCATTTTAACAGATACGTGTTAGAATAATACTGATTTAAGCAATTATCGCGGGGTGGAGCAGCGGCAGCTCGATTGGCTCATAACCAATAGGTCGCAGGTTCGAGTCCTGCCCCCGCAACCAGATTATGATTAAAATTAATAGACCGGCTTAGAAAACCGGTCTATTTTATTATCTCTTAAAACCACCATCTAATATTCAGATGTTTGACGCCTAGATCAAGTTCCGAGACCGATTATAGTTCGGGGTTTGAAGAGTTATTTTTTAGATTTTGCAGATATTGCTATCTTTTTAGGTTCGGGTAGAGGTGTTAACGGCACTCGAACTTTTAGAACTCCCTCTTCTAAATGAGCTTCTATCTTATCCGCATTAGCTCGCTCTGGGAGTTGAATGCTTCGGTAGAAGCTACTGCTGCTTTCGCGTACCACGTATTTCTTTTTCTTATCTTCTTCCTTTTCATGACGCTCAGCACTAATAACTAATGTATTATTATCGACCCGAATGTCGATGTCGTCTTGGTTGAAATTAGGTAAATGCGCCTCAATTACCATTTCATTATTTTTGGTATACACATCAGTAGTAGGAACATTAATTCCTTTAAAAGGTGATATTAAATCATCACCAAAGAATTGTTTTTGTAATGCAGAAAGCTCTGCAAAAGGATCCCATTTTACAAGACTGGCCATAATATTTCTCCTTTCATTAATTCTTTTAATGTCAAAAGAAGCATCATAAGCTTCTAATAGTATTGTAGAAAATTAGCACTCTCATGTCAAGAGTGCTAATATCCAGATACAAATGCTAATTATAGGCTTTCATCCAAACTACTATATGTTCTATGAACATTATTGTTTCAATAAAGATTTTTAAAATTGGGTTTTTTCTCTAGTTTCGGTGTATCAAAAAAATATGTCTAGCAATCCAAGTGCTATAACAGAGTTTAGATGTATAGTTGGTAGAGTAATTGAATTAAATGCAAATGAAATCGAACAAGGACCTTCTAAGCAATTATTTTACCTGGGTATAAAAAAGAGACAAGTTTAGCAGGTTTAACCTTTACTTCGGTGGATGCTAATGACGCCAGATTGTCGGTTTTTGGACATAGCTAGCGTCATCTTTGGGGTGTATCTTCAGAAAACTTAGTTTTTTGGACATACCGGTATACTTGCGATAGTTTCAAGAGAATCAGAACCCGATAGCTTGAGTCGAGTTTGGCATTTTTTGATCTAATGGATTTTATACCTTTAGCAACTTCTAGGAATCTTGAGAGGCCTGAAATTTCACTAGTCGTTGATTGGGCCAGGTCTCCCCATTTAAAAGCCGATAATCTTAAAACACTTTCTCAACTTAGTGATGAGGAAAGAAAAAGTATTGATAAACAAACCTAGGATCATATTGCTCACAAAAACTTTTGAAAAGATATGGAAGAATTACTGGCGGCAAGTAGAACATCTACCGATGCATGGTTTAACCTTATAAATTAAGCTTCACCCTAATTGGTATGTGTACTCCTTTTTGATAAGCTATTTGCATGATTAATGCGTTGGTGGTCGACTTAGACGATACGTTTTGTATGACCGAGGAAGTTTGCTTTGAACTCGAGAATTCGGTCCTTGCTCAATTGGGTAGAGCCCCTATGGATAGGAAGGTTCATTTAAAAACATGGGGGAAACCATTATTTGAAGTTATTGAGACTCGTTCTCCTGGGGTTGATGTTGAAGCTTTTAAGAATTTGTATCGTAACTTAATTGCAGAATTTATTGCTTCTAAAAAACTAGATTCTATATCTGAGGACAATTACCAAGCCCTTGATAGTCTTATAGACCTAAATAAAAAAGTTATGATACTTACATCGCGTTCTCGCGACGAGTTGAGGCATTTATTAGAACCAGATCATCGTCTAGCAAGTAAAATAAAAGCTTTTTATTATCGAGATAATATGAAGTTTCATAAACCCGATCCACGAGCATTCGACTTACTTTTTCATGATTTCAAACTGCAGCCTCAACAGTGTGTTTATGTAGGTGATTCAGTTAGTGATGCTGTGGCGGCAAAGAAAGCGGGCCTATATTTTATTGCTAGCCTTGAAAGTGGTTTAAGAGAGCGATCTGACTTTGATGGATACGGGGTAGATATTTTTATAGATAGGTTCAAAGACGTGGTAGAAGCGGTTCAGAGATTATCTAATCTCTGAATTATTCAAGCAGCTTAAATTAGTTAATTTCTTTAAGATGTTATTTAGCTCCAAAAATTATTTAGGTCTAGTGATAATTTCTTATAGACTAAGAAATATGTAGCCTTAATCTTCGGAGATGTTTTTATGTTTCTAATTAATCTATATTCACTTTAAATTTTATATTAAAAGT
>JAJZYA010000033.1 GCA_021806285.1 bacterium
ATATCTAAAAAATCCTTGAAAAAAATATTGAACCGTTATTTAATTGGATTGTAGTAATAAAAGATTCTATCGACATATTCATCTTTTTTAACTTCTTCTATATATAGATGCTTCTCTTTGAAGTATATAAAAGTACTCCGACTTTCTTCAAAGATTGAGCTTTTTTTCAAAAACCTCCAATAGTTTAACCTTACTTACATACAATAAAGATGCAAATGCATAAATTACATCCACATCCTTAGGCGATTTGTAGGTCAGTGCGTCAGCTAAAACAAATGGACCATTTGGCGCACTTTTAGGAGCTATTTTCAGCAATTCAGTCAAAGGATCAAAATCCTCATACCAGCCTGACTCTTTTTATTATTTCTTTGGCATTTCTGCCATCAACGCAATCAACTTCAATAACCCTCGCCGATTTATGTGTGTTTGCTAACTTTAGTCCAATTTCGATGTGCTTAACGCTTGTACCTATACCTTAAGATGCTTTGCTAATTTTATAGCAGACTGGTTATAGGTATGAATGATCTTTTGGTCGTTCATACAATAACTATATAACAATTAATATTTAATCATAAGTATAGTGGTGACCCCTGCGGGATTCGAACCCGCGATTACCGGACTGAGAACCCGGTGTCCTGGACCACTAGACGAAGGGGCCAATTAATATCAAACAACTATAGCATAGTACATCTTTATTTTATCTTAAAATTTAATTTCATATCTATTACTAAAATCAGATATAATATATCAAAGTAAACATATGCATTATTATATATACGCATTTATTGGTGTCGGGATAATTGTCGTCGGGGTAGTTCTATTTTTGATATTTAATGCCGCCAATAAAAAAAACAAGAAGAACAATAAAACTAGTCCCAATTTATCATTAAAGGATCAAACGGATACATTAGGTTTTATATTTAATTCTATAGATGAAGGTCTAATCTTAATTGATTCAAATGGAGTGATAAATTTATTTAATCCGGCAGCTGAGAAAATTACAGGTTGGAGTGCAAATGATGCTGTTGGAATAGATATAAAAATGGTTGTTAAGCTAGTAGACAATAAGGGCCAAGAATATCCAAATAACAGCAATCCATTTATTCAAATATTTAAATTAAAGCAGAATATTAAAGACAATAATATAATTCTTATAACAAAAACTAATTCGTCCATATATGTTAATTTGAGCATTTCTTTAGTTAAGCTAAATAAAAACTCTGAATCAGCAGTTGTCTTAATTAGAAACGTTACAGAAGAGAGAATGGAAGAAGAAAGACTTGTAGACTTTATAAGTACAGCATCCCACGAAATGCGAACTCCCGTTGCGGCCATAGAGGGATATTTAGCCCTGGCCTTAAATTCTAAGGTGTCCTCGATTGACGACAAAGTAAGAGATTACCTGGAAAAAGCCCATATGGCCACTCAACATCTAGGTCAATTATTTCAAGATCTGCTCACTAGCGCTAAGGCCGAAGATGGAAGACTGACTAATCATCCAAGAGTAATAGAAATTGGATCCTTCCTAAAGCAATTAACTGAAGAATTAAGATTTGCTGCCGAGAAAAAAGGCTTAAAAATGGAATTTATTGTTGGGACTGATCAACTAGCAAAAGTTAATCTAGAAAAAAATATTATGCCGTTTTACTATGTCTATGCCGATCCAGACAGATTAAGAGAAGTAGTGACCAATCTATTTGATAACGCGGTTAAATTCACTACTGAAGGATCTATTACTATTGGACTGACTGCTGATCCTAACATAGTGCAGTTCTATGTTAGAGATTCTGGAGTGGGTATACCAGCAGAGGACATACCTCATTTATTTCAAAAATTCTATAGAGTAGACAATTCGGCCACCAGAACAATTGGAGGAACGGGTTTAGGATTATTTATATGTAAAAAAATAATTGAGCTCTATAATGGTCGTATATGGGTTGAGAGCCAAGTCGAAAAGGGAAGTACGTTTTATATAAACATACCTAGATTATCATCTCAACAAGCCAAAAGCATGGAGAATGAATCTTTTAATAATGAGCCAACAACTAAAAACGTTTTGATTTAAATAAGATATATAATAGAATAAACATAAGCAACTTTAATAAGGTTAAAAAAATAAGTGGCAAAAATCCTATTAGCAGAAGACGATAATAACCTAAGAGAAATATATGAAGCTAGACTACAGGCTGAGGGTTATACAGTTGTTTCTTCTGGTGATGGAGAAGAAGCTTTAGTATTAGCTAAAAACCAACTACCAGACCTTATTATATCTGACGTTATGATGCCCAAGATAAGTGGTTTTGAAATGCTAGATATTATTAGAAATACAGACGGCTTAAAGAATACCAAAGTAATTATGCTAACAGCCCTTGGTCAAAGTGAAGATCAGGATCGAGCCAATAAATTAGGAGCTGATAAATACTTAGTTAAATCTCAAGTAACTCTAGAGGACATAGTAAAAGTAGCAAAAGAGCTACTTGGATCTAATGAAAATGATGCAACTCTTGCTCCTTTAAATCAATCCTTAAACAGCCAAAACGATAGTCAATCATCTTCGGACAACGAAGTCCAAACTCAAACCCAACAAATGCCTTTAGCTAGCGAACCGACACAACAAGAACCTGTAAACACACAGGTTCAACAAAACTCGAATCCTATACCTGTTCAAAGTCCTAATCCTGGATCACAAAATATGAATGGCGCTACTACAACACAAAATACCAATGATCATCTCATAGATGATGCCATAAATAATTTGTCACAATCATCTTCGGACAACGAAGTCCAAACTCAAACCCAACAAATGCCTTTAGCTAGCGAACCGACACAACAAGAAGTTCCTAATGCAACGCCTGATTCTACGCAGTCGACTGACAATATTTCAGGTGCATTAAGCGAAGAAAAAGAGATGAATAATATTAACACTGAAATCGAAGATTTTTCAAACAAATTGGTTAACGAAGAAACAAATAGCGATTCTTTAGCTAGCGAACAGCAGACTAATCAGAATTCAAATCAATATCAACCCAATATCCCTCCAGTCCAAAACAGTCCAATTCAAATACCAGTACAAGATAATAGTTCAGATTCAGACAGTTCAGTTCCAATAAATCCTCCCAAAAACATAATTCCTAATAATACTAATGGTTTTAATACCACAGTAATTAACCCTAGTACTACAGATCAAACGGGCTCAAATAGTTCTAACGACAATATAGATCCAACCAACATTACTCTTTAAATCCTATTTGATTGGTATAATTTATTTATGCGCATCAACAAATATGTCTCTATGGCTAGTGGAATAAGTAGAAGAAAGGTAGACAATCTTTTAAAGACTGGGGTAATAAAAATTAATGATCAAACAGCACAAATAGGACAACAAGTTCATCCAGAAGATAAGATTTACCTAAATAACAAAATTCTAAACCTACCTCAATATACTACAATTATGCTTAACAAGCCCGTTGGTTATGTTGTCAGTAGAAACGGTCAAGGAAGTAAAACTATATATAACCTGATACCTAATAAATTTTTAAACCTAAAGCCAGTCGGTCGATTAGATAAAGATTCTAGCGGTCTAATAATATTAACAAATAACGGAGAATTTGCTCATACCTTATCGCATCCAAGTTTTTCTAAACAAAAAATTTATATCATAAAAACTAATAAAAAAATATCAGATAATGACATCGATGCAATCAATAAGGGAATCGAGCTATCTGATGGCATAAGTCATATGCGCATTTCTATAGATAAAAATAATAGTTATAAAATACAGATGCACGAAGGTAAAAACCGACAAATACGGAGAACTCTTAATCATTTAGGATATAAGATTGAAAGTTTGCATCGAATAAAGTTTGCAAGTTTCGACCTTTCAGACTTACAATTAGGGTCATATAAAGAGATTAATATAGATGACAACTAAAAAAACACCCATTGTTGCTATTGTTGGACGTACAAATGTTGGTAAATCAAGTTTGTATAATTTGGTTATTGGCAAAAGAGAAGCAATTGTTGCTAAAGAAGCTGGTACTACTAGAGACAGTCTCATGTCTAAGGCAATGTGGCATAATCAAGAATTCTGGCTAGTAGATACGGCTGGAGTAAAAGATCCAGAAGATGATTTTGAGTTTACAATTCAGGAACAAATTTATCAGGCTAGTGAATCAGCCGACCTTATTCTTTTAATGGTGGATGCTGAAGTTCCTATTAACGATGATGATCGAAAACTATCTGAAATGGCTTTAAAAAGTAATAAACCCATCATTTTAGTCATTAACAAGATCGACAAAGTAAAACAAGATGAAATTGATCACTTTAAACGCGTTGGCATCAAAGAATACAATCTTATTTCCGTTAGTCAAAAGCAAGGGGTTAACGACCTTCTCAATAAGATAATAGCTAAAATACCAAAGATTAGCTTTAAAAGAGAAGATCAAGATAAAATATCCATTTCTCTTATTGGACGACCAAATGTTGGTAAATCAACCTTGTTCAATGCGATCCTTAAAAAGCAACAGGCTATTGTATCAGAGAGGGCAGGAACGACTAGAGATGTAAATAGAAATAAGATTAAGTATCATTCCAAAAATATAGAAGTAATGGATACTGCCGGTATTAGAAGATCGGGTAAAATTCAGCAAGGCGTCGAAAGATTTAGTGTAATTAGGAGTTTAAGCGCTATTGAAGAATCTGACGTGTGCTTGCTTTTGATGGACTGTAACGAACTTAACGTTGCCCTTGATCAAAAGTTAGCCGGGATGATTAAAGAGTCCGGAAAGGGTTTAATATTAGTGATCACAAAGTGGGATGCGGTTAAAGAAAAAGATCCTTTTTTAAGAGATAAAATTGCTCAAGAATTAAAATCAACTTTTGATTTTGTTCCCTGGGCACCGCTTATTTTAACAAGCTCCATAACTGGTCAAAATGTTACTAAAATATTTGATTTAGTGATAGAGATTTATGAGAACAGACAGCAAAAAATCGCTACTTCGAAACTTAATAATTGGCTTATGGAAACTGTTAACGCTCATCCACCAGCAGGGTTAAAAAACCGTTTTCCAAAACTGAACTATATTATTCAAGAAAAAGATAATGATATACCCGCTTTTAAGATTTTCGGCTCTAACACCAAGTTCCTACACTGGAGCTATAAAAGATATCTAGAAAGAAATCTAAGACAAGCATATGGCTTTGAGGGAAGCCCCGTTCAACTTTGGTTTATAGAGAAACATGTCCCCCATAAACATGGAGTATCTCCCACTAAATCCAAAAAGTAACTTGACTACATTAAATATTAAATTAATACTCTAGTTATGGCTTGGCTACAAAAAAGACCCCAGTTTCAAAATCCGGCTTCGCTTTCTTATCAAATCAGCTTAAATAAGAAAAGTATCCTTTTGGTTGGACTTGGTAATTATCCCAAGAAATACCAAGGAACGAGGCACAATATAGGATTTGATGCTATAGATCATTTAGTAGACAGAATGGCAGATTTTGGAGAATGGAGCTCAAAAAAAGATCTTAAATGTGAACTAGCTATAGGCCAAATTTCAGATAAAAGGGTTATCGCTATGAAGCCTACAACTCTGATGAATAATAGTGGACAAGCAGTTTTAGCGGTATTAGCTTACTACAAACTTAAACCTATGGATATATTGGTAATTCACGATGATTTAGATATTAACTTCGGTCAAATAAGAATTAGGAATGGTGGTAGTAGTGCCGGACACAATGGCATCAAATCCATCATAGATAGTCTTAAAAGTGAAGATTTTAAAAGATTAAGAATAGGTATAAAAAATACGGAAATATCTAAGCTAGATGCCAAAGATTTCGTACTTCAAAAGTTTAATCCTATAGAGCAAAAAAGCTTAAAGGCCTTAAATAATGAAGTAGCTTCTCTTATAGCTGAATACCTATCTGGCAATAGTGAGTTAAATAACGAAACTAGATCATTTATTTTTTAAACTAAAAGAGACTCCGGAGGGGGTGGGCACCGCCGAAGTCTCTTTTAGGAGACAACATAAGTTATCTCCTTTTACCCTTCAACCCACCCCAGCGAAACATCGATAAAAAAACAAAATTAAATAATCGTGCCAGTTTAAAAAAAACTACCGTTTAGGCTCGCTTTGAATCGGGGAGCCAACCAAAGTTGGCTTCTAGTTAAAGGGATTAGTTTGTTTTAGAGCGTTATTCCAAATTAATGGAAAAATAAAAAGATAAAGTGGAGGGTAACAACTTTAGTCTTAAAGTGGCGCTCTAAAACAATCTAACAAAAGTTAGATAAGTTATAAGGTTCATGGATCCATATAAAACGAACCCACGATTTGCTATTTTAGCAAAATTGTTACTTTATGTCAATACTAAAGACTTTTTTGGACTTATGCGCAAGTTTTTATGCTTACAATGCTTATGTTTGTGTGATATATTATTATTAATGAAAATAATATATTCTATTTCAATAATTGCTTTTGGAACGCTTTTTAGCTGGATTGGAGAACTTATGGATCACGGGAACTGGCTTGGAGGGTGGAGCGTGCTCTTAGGGACTCTTGGATCAATTTTAGGAGTATATATTGGCTATAAAATTAATAAATCTTATTTTTAAACTTTTTTAAACTTTTTTATTGCATTTATATATAAAATGATATTAAGTATACTTTTATGACAAAAAATCTAGTTATAGTAGAAAGTCCAGCCAAAGCAAAAACTATCTCAAAATTTCTTGGGAGTGATTATGAAGTTAGAAGCAGTTTCGGACATATCAGAGATTTGCCTAAAAAAGGACTTAGTATTGATGTTGAACATAATTTCGAACCTAAATATGAAATATCTGTAGATAAAAGAAAAGTTGTCAAAGAATTAAAAGATCTAGCAAAAAATAAAGACATATGGTTAGCAAGCGATGAAGATAGGGAAGGGGAAGCTATTGCCTGGCATTTATGTAATGCTCTTAAACTAGATGTAAATACAACCAAAAGGATAGTATTCCACGAAATAACATCAGAAGCTATCCTAAATGCCATTAAAAATCCTCGGAAGATAGATTTGAACCTAGTAGACGCACAACAGGCTAGAAGAGTCTTAGATAGGCTAGTAGGTTATGAATTAAGTCCAGTCTTATGGAAAAAAATCAAAACCGGATTAAGTGCTGGCCGAGTTCAATCCGTTGCAGTACGTCTAATCGTCGAAAGAGAAAGAGAAATCAGGGAATTTGATCCTAAGTCCTCATTTAAAATTACTGCCGATTTTAAAGCGGAAGGATCTAGTTTTAATGCCGAACTCAATGTTCGACCAACTAATTATCAAAAGGATGTAATTGAATGGTTAAACGACTTAAAGGGATCAAACTTTTTTGTAAAAGATATAAAAAAGAAACCATCCGTAAAAAGCCCAAGTGCTCCGTTCACGACTAGCACTTTGCAACAAGAAGCATCCAGAAAATTAGGCTTTAGCGTAAAACAAACCATGACTTTAGCTCAGAGGCTTTATGAAAATGGCCACATATCCTATATGCGTACAGACAGTACATTACTGTCTAAAGAAGCTTTAGAAGCGGCTAAGAATTACATAGTAAAAAACTATTCATCCAAATATTATTCATTAAGACAATACAAAACTAAAAACGAAAGTGCTCAAGAAGCTCACGAGGCGATCAGACCTACACATTCTGATAATTTAGA
>JAJZYA010000002.1 GCA_021806285.1 bacterium
TAGTAGCTGTGTCTCTGGCTAATTTTATAGCAGACAAATCATCGATTTCTCCAGGCCTAACAAAAACTCTAACCTCTCTACCAGCACTAATAGCGTAGGATTTTTCAATTCCCTTGAAGCTATTAGCAACGTTTTCAAGATCTTTCATTCTTTCAACAAAGTTTTCGGCGCTAATGTTTCTTGCTCCAGGTCTAGATGCGCTAATAGCATCTACTACTCGTATTATTAAAGCTTCAGTACTTGTAGCTTCCATGTCGTCGTGATGTTGTTCGGCAGCTAAAGCTACTTCTTCTGGAGCCCCGTATTTTCGTAGTATTTCTCCGGAAATGTGGTGGTGCTTTCCTTCCATTTTATGAGTTAAAGCTTTACCTAGATCATGAACAAGAGCGGCATATTTAGTAGTTTTTACATTGGCCCCAACTTCTTCAGCTATAATTCCGGCAATATGGGCCATTTCGGTACTATGTTTAAGAACATTTTGACCATAACTAGTTCGATATTTAAGTTCACCTAATAAATGTAGTATCTCTTTAGGAACACCAATTACGCCAACTTCCCTTGCCGCATCTTCACCGGCTCTAATAACGTCCTTTTCAACATTTTTCTGAGCTTTTTCAACTACTTCTTCAATTCTTCCAGGGTGAATTCGTCCATCTTTCATTAGCATTTCTATAGTTTGTCGAGCAACTTCTCTTCTAACAGGATCAAAGCTACTTAAGACAATGTAGCCTGGAGTATCATCTACCATAATATCTACTCCAGTAGCTTTTTGAAGGGCTTGAATATTACGGCCTTCTTTACCAATAATTCGTCCCTTCATTTCTTCGTCCTCGAGTTTTATGGAGGTAATGGTTCTTTCGGCAGTTACTTCTGAAGCCATTCTTTCCATAGCAGTTGTAATAATTAACCCCGCCTGTTCTTCGGCATTTTCTTTGGCTTCATTTTGTAATTTAGAAATGAGTCCCGTTAGATCGTGACGAATATCTCTTTCAGTCATTTCCATCAATTTTTGAGCTGCTTCAGCTTTTGTTAATTTAGCAATCTTTTCTAACTTATCTTGCTGTTTAACTCGGATGTCTCTTATTTCATTTTTAAGTTTTTCGATATCGTCTTCACTAGCTCTAATCTTCTCAGATCTTTTATCGAGATCATCAAGTTTCTTATCTAGATTTTCCTCTCTAGTTACAAGGCGTTGTTCTAGTTCTTGAAGTTCTTTTCTTCTTGCTTGCTCTTCTTTTCTAGAAGCTTCAATAGATTTGTTAGCTTCTTCCTTGGCTTCCTCGACAAGCCTAGTAGCTTCCTTTTTAGCCTTTTCTAATTCTTTTTTAGCCCCATCTTCTACCGATCCCATTCTTTTCTTTGATATAACACTATTGGTTCCAAAACCAATAACAAGCCCCACTAAAGCTAGTACGACACTTAACATATAACCTCCTTGGCTAAACAGACTCTAACCCACAAATCGCTATCACTTCTCTATTGTTTGTTAAAAAAGCCTGATATTCTATAAATTAAAACTAAAATTAGGATTATTCGTATTAAAAAGAATTTAACGACATTTTCCTAAAAATTAATATACAGCCTTATACCAAATTAGGCAATTATTTTTTAGGGGTAGTTACTTTGACTTCGGCCCCATAAAAAGGTAGGAGCATCTTTTCGTCGTTATGATTGATAAGTTTTTGATTGCCAGACTTAATCCAGTCTTTTCCAACTGAACCCACAATTTTTATCTTTAACGAGTAGGCTAGTGTATTTACTAAAGAGATTCCAATTCGAAGTCCCGTAAAACTGCCCGGTCCAAGATAGCAGTTGATTCCATCAAGATCACTAATTTTTAAAGATTTCTTTAATAAGAAATCTTCTATTGTGGAATATAGAACCTCAGATAGTTGATTATTGGTCATAATTTTTAAAGTAGCTATTTGATTTAAATCTTCAAACAAACCAAGTTCCAGTTCATTTGTAGAAGTATTTATAGATAAAATATTCATTTAGATACTCCTCTAAGTAGGTATGCTAAGTCATCAGGATAATAGATAACGATATCCCTTAGACCATCTCCCGATATAGATATAACGATTTTAATATGATTTTTAGGTAAAACTTCTAGAACACTCTCGGGCCATTCGATAATAACGATGGAGTTTTGACTATCTTCTAAAATCTCTTTTAATTCTAGTGAAATGATTCCCGGGTCTAATAGTCTATAAAAATCAAAGTGATAAATTTTAAAGTTTTTAGAACTATATTCATTACAAATAGTAAAGCTAGGGCTAGATACTTGGTCGTCACTTTTAGTCCCCTTTACTATAGCTTTAGTTAAGGTTGTTTTTCCTCCACCTAAATCACTAACTAATTCAAATACTTCTCCACCCTTTAACTCTTGACCGATGTTATGACCGATTTTCGATAAATCTTTTAAATCTAAATCTTTTAATTTGAGGCTATTCATGGTTTATTTATACTAAGTATATCAATCTGATTTAGCAAGATAAAAAATAAAGAATATAATTAATATATGCTAGTTTTAAGTAGTGGTTTAGTATCAAAAGAAGTTTTGTCTCTTAGAGCAACAGCTCCCGTTGCTAATGTTGTAGACGTTATCATCAATCCTAATAATTTAAAAATAGAAGGATTTTATTGCAAAGAGTATTATTCAAACAAAATCGTAATTCTTCTTACTCAAGATATAAGAGAAATTATAGATGACGGATATATTGTTAATGACCGAGAAGTATTAACGGATCCAGAAGATTTAATCCGTCTCAAAGAAATTATAAATTTGAAATTTAGCTTAATAAATAAAAGAGTTGAAACAATTTCAAAAGAAAAAATTGGAAAGGTTAGTGATTATGTGGTTGACCAAGACTCAATGTATGTCCAAAAACTACATGTCAATAAACCTATATATAAAAACCTAAACAACAATAGTTTAATAATAGACAGATCTCAGATAAACGAGATTACACCATCTAGAATTATAATTAACGATCTATTAAACCCAGGCTTTGCTGAAGTGGGAGCTTTAGTCTAATTCGGTCATCTTAAGAGCTTCTTTGACATCTTGGTAGTTAAATCCTATCCTGACTAAATATTGCATTAACTTCAAATTATCCTGATATTTTGGAATTTGTCTTTTTTGTTGAATGATTTTTTCTAGACTATCAGTGTCGCTAATCTGATCGTTATTTAATGAACGTTCTATAATATCTAGCGCAATTTGCTTCTTCTTAAGTTCATACATAATTCTTTTTTTGGAGTATATCGATAAAGTAGTATGGTCATGAATATAGCTTTTAATGTAATGGTCATCATTAATAAGATCTAGTTCTTTTAAGCGCTTCATTATTTTAGAAATTATTTCTACTCCAGCACCTTTTTTCTTTAGATAATTCATGGTTTCAGATTCAGTTTTTAGTCGTTTGCTAACGTAATTTAAAGCTAGATTCATAAATTTATGATTACTGTCGATAGTTTTAATTTCAGCAAGCGTTTGGGTATCGATTTCTTGATTAGTTTTTAGCCCTACATCTAAAATTACTTCAGCCTTTAAAGTGAGTTCCAGTTTATCGTCAATAAAGATGGCAAATTTATCTTCTTTGCCTATCCTTACGATTTTGGTAATCCGCATTTTTACAATTTTTAAATTTCTTCTTTAGCAAAAATATTCTTAACTAATTCGGCTATTAATTTAGGATTTTGGTCTAAATATTTCTTAGTAGCTTCCCTTCCTTGACCAATTTTTTCGCCTTTATACGAGTACCATGCGCCCGATTTTTCTACAATATTTAGATTAGAGGCTACATCTAAAACATCGCCGGATCGTGAAATTCCTTCGTTATACATAATATCGAATTCAGCTTCTTTAAAAGGAGGAGCTATTTTATTTTTAACGATCTTGACTTTTGTTCGATTTCCTACAACATTATCTCCTTGCTTAATTTGTCCCGTTCTTCGAATGTCCATTCTGACTGAAGCATAGAATTTTAGAGCATTTCCACCAGTTGTAGTCTCGGGATTACCAAACATGACACCAATTTTCATTCTTATTTGATTAATAAATATGACTGTTGTTTTCGACCTGTTAATAACTCCTGTTAACTTTCTTAGGGCCTGACTCATTAGTCTAGCCTGAAGCCCTGGAAGAGAATCTCCCATATCGCCCTCTATTTCTGCCCTTGGGACTAATGCTGCGACAGAGTCAATTACTATAATGTCGACTGCATTAGATCTTACTAAGGTTTCAGCTATTTCAAGAGCCTGTTCTCCATTATCTGGCTGACTTAAAAGTAGATTATCGATATCGACACCTATCCTCTTAGCATATTCTGGATCAAGGGCGTGTTCAGCATCTATAAAGGCGGCTGTTCCACCTGATTTTTGAACCTCGGCAATTGCGTGTAAAGTTAAGGTTGTTTTTCCAGAACTTTCTGGACCATAAACCTCAATTATTCTTCCTTTCGGTAGCCCTCCACCTAATGCTAAATCGAGCGATATTGAACCACTTGGGAAACATTCAACTTTAGAGCGCGTCGATTCACCTAACTTCATTATCGATCCTTTTCCAAATTGTTTTTCAATTTGATCAAGTGCTAAGCCTAGGGCCTTATTTTTATCTGCTTTTTCATGAGCATCAGACATCGTAAATTACCTCCAATATAATCGTAGTATTTACTATACCTTATAGGTGCCTTTAGAAGAAATTTATCTTGATACAATTTAATGATTCTTAAAAAATTGATATTTTATAGAGTGACCTAAATCTGCTATTATTAAATAAATATGAGTGGGCAATCTAAAAAGAAAAAGAACTAAAAATGCGTATACCAGATAATTTAGTTGAAAAATTGCTTGTAGAGAGTGGAAAAGTTAAACAAGAACAAATTAAATTTCTTCGTGAACAAGAAGAAAAAGAAAAAAAACCTCTTCAAGATCTTGCTATTAAAACTAATCTTATCTCTGAAAAAGACTTAACGAAACTATACGCCAATGAAATTGATGTTCCATTTATAGAATTGAATGGAAAAGAAATAAAAGATGTATTACTTAAAAAACTCCCTGAAAGGATAGCTCGGCAATATAATGCGGTAGTTTTCGATATGGATGAAGCCGGAAATGTCTCGGTAGCCATGGAAGATCCTGACGATATTCAGGCTCTAAACTTCTTAAGGAAACAACTCGGAAGCAATATTAAGGTCTATATTTCTACTTCAACCCTTATAAGGTCGGCTTTGGATCAATATAGAGACAATATTAGTGGTGAACTCACAAAGGTCATTGAAAGCGAAAAAGCTGAAGAAGAAAAGGAAGAAAAGGAAGAAGAAAATATTGCAGAAGACTCTCCAGTAGCCCAGTCTGTAAATTTAATAATTGAATACGCCATTAAACAAGGTGCTAGCGACGTCCATATCGAACCAAGAGAGGATATGATCGTAATTAGATATCGAGTTGATGGAATATTAAGAGAGGCTAATAAACTCCCCCGAAAAATACTTAATTCTTTAATTAGTAGAATTAAAATCTTAAGCAATATGAAGATTGACGAACATAGAGCACCCCAAGATGGGCGCTTTAAGGTTGAGGTTGGAGGATTAGTATATGCCCTTAGAGTTTCTACACTTCCAATTCTAGACGGTGAAAAAGTTGTAATTAGAATTTTAAATGAATCCTCAAAAGCAGCCGATTTTAATGAATTAGGATTTTGGGGTAAAGCTCTAGAGCAACTTAATGAAGCTATTATCCAACCACACGGCATGATACTGGTAACAGGACCTACTGGATCCGGTAAGTCAACAACTCTTTTTAGTGTATTAAGCAAGCTAAATACACCTAACGTTAATATTTCAACCATTGAAGACCCGGTCGAATATCATATAGTCGGAGCTAATCAAACACAGGTTAATCCGACCGCTGGAATGACATTTACCAATGGATTAAGGGCCCTGCTTAGACAAGACCCTAATATTATTATGGTTGGGGAAGTTAGAGATAGAGAGACCGCTGATCTTGCTATCCAGGCAGCTCTAACGGGACATTTAGTTTTTAGTACTCTTCACACCAACAATGCTGCCACTTGTTTACCAAGATTGCTAGACATGGGTGTTGAGCCATTTTTAATAGCTTCTACCGTACGAATTGTTATAGCTCAACGATTAGTGAGAAAGCTTTGTTCAAATTGTTCAACTGCCGTTAATCCAGACGAGAATACCCTAAAACGCTTGTACGAAGACTTTGGAATAGAAAAAGATTTAAGTTTAAAAAAGCTTAATGAGCTTGAAGAAATGGCTCATAAAGACAATGTTAATCCATCTTCCAGTAAAGTTGAAAATGATTTAAGCACTAGTCCAAATTCTATTACTAGAATATTTAAAGCCAAGGAAGAAGGCTGTGAAGTTTGTAATAATACAGGATACAGGGGTAGAATTGGAATATATGAAGTTTTGCCAAGCACGGAAGGATTACAACATATGATAATATCGAACAACACTTCAGAGGATATTGAAAAAAATGCCATTCAAAATGACAATATGATAACAATGAAAATTGACGGTTTAATAAAATCTCTCAGAGGCCAAACAACTATAGAAGAAGTTATAAGGGTAACATCAAGCGATTAATATGAAATTTACATATAAGGCTACCAATAAAGAAGGACATACTATATCAGGAAATGTTGATGCCGATAGTCGACAAGCTGTAGTCGCATTATTAAAAAAACAAGGGTATCAACCAGTAGTTATAAGTACTGAAAAGAAAAATTTAAACTTTAATCTATGGGAAAATAAAAAAGTTAAACTACAGGATTTAGTTGTTTTTTCAAGACAGTTAGCCACAATGGTTTCAGCAGGCGTACCTCTTGTAAGATCATTATCTTCTCTACAAAGTGATACTGAAAGTCTTTATTTAAAAGAAATTCTAACTTCAATCACAAAGGATGTTGAAAGTGGTATGCAATTAGCTGATGCTTTCGCTAAATTTCCGAAAGTTTTTGATGAAATTTTTGTAAGCATGGTACGAGCCGGTGAAGAAGGTGGTATTTTAGACGATATATTAAAAAGATTAGCCTCTATGAAAGAAATCGAAGCATCGATTCGCAAAAAGATTTTCTCTGCCATGATGTATCCAGTTGTTATACTTTGCGTCACTATCGTAGCCTTTTTTGGGATTGTACTTTTTATAATGCCGAAAATTAGTCAATTATTTACTCAGCTGGGAGGACCTAATGCTAAATTGCCTTTATATGCAAGAGTTGTCTTTGGTTCGGGTACTTTTTTACTGAGTCCTTCAGTCATTAAATTGATACCATTACTAAATACCGTACCTGTATTATCTAAATTACCAAATCTTTTCTTGTTTACAATCATTATTGCAATAATAGTCATCTATTTAGTTCGTTATATTCACACACCAAAAGGTAGAGTTTGGTTTGATGGCGTCTTGTTAAAAATCCCAGTACTTAAGGTCATTATTTTGAAATTAGCAATAGCTCGTTTTGCTAGAACTTTTTCTTCCTTAATGGGGGCTGGAGTTAATGTTCTAGATGCTTTAGAGACAACCCAAAGGGCTATAGGAAATAAAGTTATTGAGGCGGAGCTTCAATTTGCCGCTAAAGAAGTACAAAATGGTAAACAACTTAGTGAACCAATTAGTCAAAGTAAGCACTTTCCACCTATCGTTTCTCAAATGTTAATGGTTGGAGAAGAAACTGGTCAAATAGACGCGGTATTACCTAAAATAGCTGATTTTTATGAAGAGGAAGTTGGTGTTACCATAGATGGCTTAGCTTCCATAATTGAACCCATCATGATTGTGCTATTAGGAGCCGGAGTTGGTTTGATAGCAGCTTCCATAATGGGCCCAATTGCTGACCTTACCAAGGTGGTGGGTAACAATTAAAAAGTACTTGATTTCATAACACTTATGGTTATAATAACTGTTATGAAAGCTGAAAGTCATCTTTTGATACTTTTTAGCTCGCATGATTAATAAATAAAAATAATAACCATCACAATATAAGGAGGGTGGGACCTTATGATAAGATTAAAAAATAGACAAAAAGGTTTTACGATCATCGAACTTTTGATCGTGATCGTTGTTATAGGTATATTGGCAGCAATCGTCATTACTACTTATAGCGGTATACAGGCGAAGGCTCGAAATGCTGTACGACAGACAGATATTCAAGCTATTCAAACACAATTAGAAGCCTACTATAGCCAAAATGGACATTATCCATCAAACGCTGATTTAAATAGTGCAAGCTGGAGACAGGCAAATATGCCAAGCCTAGATCCAACTGCTTTGATTGATCCATCCAGTGGAGATACCGTAAGCAATGTTGTGGTAGCAGATAACTCAACAGGACAACCTAAAGAGTACTCTTACTATCCAGTAGATAGTACAGGATCTTCAGCTAACTGTGAGGCAAACGACACTACGTGTTCCGCTTACACTCTAGTAGCTACCTATGAAGGAACTATTAACGGTCAAAGTACTTATGTTAAGCAAAACCTTGATTAATCTAAGTTAAGCTTTAAGTTAAAACCCTTACTAAAAAGTGAGGGTTTTTTCTTTTTTGTTTGATATAATACTATTGAGTATTGATGCTTGATGG
Organism: bacterium; assembly: GCA_021806285.1. Taxonomy (GTDB): domain Bacteria; phylum Patescibacteriota; class Saccharimonadia; order Saccharimonadales; family UBA4665; genus JAJZMH01. The sequence continues at coordinate 8,618 of JAJZYA010000002.1, forward strand.
GTAGCATATATGAATAAAAACAACAAATTACCATTCTTTTTTAACGATAAACCAATCTTCGGCATGGATATTGGACACACTTCTTTAAAAGTAATGCAATCGAGTTTTGGAGATCCAAAAAATAGATCTAAAAAGCCTAGGGTAATGGGATATGGCGCAACCTCTTTTGATGGTTCGGCTATAAAAGATGGGGTTATAGTTAAGCCTGAAATAATTGCTGATGCTGCCTTAAAAATGTTTTCCGAAAAGTTAGTTGGAGATATAACAACTAACAGATGTGCTATCGCTATTCCAGCTTATAGAATATTTACTAGATATTTAAAATTACCTAAACTTAAGGTAAACGAAATAGCTGAAGCAACTAGATTAGAGGTTGAACAATATATCCCTATACCTTTAGAAGACCTATACTTAGACTACGAAGTTACTTTAAATACAAATGATTCAACTGAAGTATTTTTTGTGGCTGTACCAAAAGATATTATTAATTCCTATTTAGAGCTTAGTAGCGTTATGGGAATAGAGCCACTCTTGATTGAACCGACCTTAAGCTCGTCTGGTCGACTTTTTTCTTTCGATAAAAATAATAATATTCCATCAGTTATTATAGATTTCGGATCAAAGTCTTCGGATATGAGCATATTCGTTGATCGAATCCTCGCCACTGGTACAGTTGAGTCTGGGGGAGACACTTTTACAGAAAAGATTTCTAAGGCACTAAATTTAAATCTAGTAGAGGCTAAAATAGTTAAAAATAAATATGGTCTTGGGGTAAGTAAAAAACAGAAAGAAATCACCGAAGCCTTAGAGCCTGTTTTAAATGAAATCATTAAAGAATTGCAGCGTATTATTAGATATTACGAGGAGCAAACAAGCGCTAAAAATGCATCCATTAAACAAATTGTTACTTTGGGTGGAGGTGCAAATATGCCAGGCCTAAATGATTACTTGACTTCCAATTTGAGGTTGCCCGTTAGACATAGTGACCCTTGGCAATATTTTGAATTTAATAAATTAAAAATACCAAGTGAAGTAGATAAACCAATGTACGCAACAGTAGCAGGATTAAGTATTATTAAACCCAAAGGAATATTTAATTATGCTTAATTTGCTTCCCGACGAAAATAAGAAGGCATATAAATACGCCAAGGCTAATGTCAAGATTGCTGAATGGATAATTGTGTTTATAGTTACAATTGTAGGACTTCTAGCAATAGTGACTTACGGTTTAATAAATATGCAGTCTTCGTCTAACACCTATCAAGGTCATATTGCTTTAATGAATAAAACATTAAACAAAGAAAATCTAAAAACCACAAAACTCAAAGTAGTCAGTATTAGTAACAGCCTAAGATTAGCTGTGCAGGTTTTAAGTAACGAGGTATTGTTCTCAAAACTCTTGCAACAAATCGGTGCTGTTATGCCTAGTGGTGCCGTTTTAACTGCTTTAAATATTAATCAAATAAGTGGTGGAATAACTTTAACGGCAAATACAACCGATTACCAAAGTGCAACCCAAATGCAGGTTAATTTAAGTTCTCCTTCCAATGGTATTTTTAGTAAAGTCGACATAGTTAGTATTAATTGCAATGCTCAGGGATCAGCCACGGGCTGTACGGTCACCTTAAGGGCTTTATTTAACACCAATAACCAGTTTTTATTTATAAATCAAAATCAGGGAACTAAAAAATGACACCCAAAAAATTTCACCTTTTAATGATCGGATTAATTTTTCTGGTTGGTATTATATTCTTTGGCATAGCTTACTGGTCAAACAGTTTATTAATTAATAAATCTAATTCTTTAGTTAATTTAAAGGCTACTTATAACGGTTTAACGCAAGAACAATTAGGATTAATTCAAGACAAAAAAGATATTAAAAAATATCAACAATTATATAATATTGCTAAGTCGATAGTTCCAGAAAATAAAGATCAAGTTCAGGCAGTTCGGCAAATAGTCAATCTAGCAGCTCAAAATAATATTGTTCTAGCCTCAATCACTTTTCCAAGTTCAGATCTTGGTAACACCTTAACAACAGGAGTAGCACCTAATCCTACACAAGCTAAGCCGGTCACTCCATCAACACCTAACTCTAAGACTCCTTCAAGTCAAACATCGACTTCAGCTGCCAGCAGCACGTCTCTTTCACAGCTAACTGCAGTCGCTAATATTCCAGGCGTTTATGAGATGCCAATTACCGTTCAAAGTAGTACGAATAGGGGTCAACAAGCAACTTATCCAGAATTAATCGGTTTCTTAACAGACCTAGAAAATAATCGACTCACCGCCTTAGTCAGTTCTATTAATATCAGCCCGGTTCAAAATAGTAGTCAATACTTTGTATTTACATTAAATATTAATATATATATAAAGCCAGGAAATTAAGATGGAAGAATCTAAAAAATCTACTAGTATATCAGATATCGAACAAACTATTAAGAAATATTTAGTTATAGTCGCTAGATACAAGATTGTTTTATTTATAGTAGTCGTAGCGTTAGTTTATGGCTATTTAATGTATCAGATCAGTAACTTAACTAATAAGAGTCCGACCACAAATGCTGTTCAGGCCAATGCAAATCCCAATACTTTTATACATATAAACTCAAACGAAGCTCAAAAGTTAATGTCTCTAAAAAATAATAGTGTTAGCGTTCAAACCCTCTTTACGCAATCGCGCAATAATCCATTTCAGGATTAATTACTTTTTTAGATGTTTTCTTGCTTTAGGAGTTACTTTTCTCCCCCGGGGAGTTCTTTCTAAGAACCCGATTTGCATTAAATAAGGTTCAATAAAATCTTCGATAGTACTTTTTTCCTCTGCCGTTAAGGCTGATATGGTTTCGAGCCCAACCGGTCCTCCATCATAATTATCAATTATAGCGTTTAGAAACATTCGATCCGTGGGCTCTAACCCAATTTCATCAACCTCTAATAAATCTAAGGCCTTCAGCGTTATCTGCTGATCTATTATTCCGTCACCGTTAACGTCAGCATAATCTCTTATTCTCTTTAAAAGTCGGTTAGCAATTCTAGGAGTTAACCTAGATCTATTAGCAAGTAAAGATGGAGCTTTTGAGTCTATTTTTGAATTAAGAATTTTAGAAGTTCTTTTAATAATAGATTCTATTTCTTCGGGTGTATAGAATTCTAGTCTATGAACAATTCCGAAGCGATCTCTGAAAGGTGCCGATAAAGCTCCAGCTCTGGTTGTAGCGCCAATTATGGTGAACCTTGGAAGATCAAGTCTTAAAGATCTGGCACTTGGTCCCTTGCCCAGCATAATATCTAACTTAAAGTCCTCCATAGCTGAGAAAAGAACTTCTTCTACGTTACGATTAATACGATGAATCTCATCTATAAATAAAATGTCGTTGTCTTTGAGGTTAGTAAGTAGACTAGCTAAATCACCAGCTCTTTCAATTGCTGGACCTGAGGTTATTCTAATTTGAGCTCCCATCTCATGAGCAATAACATTTGCCATTGTAGTTTTACCTAGTCCCGGCGGTCCATAAAGCAAAACATGATCCAAAGCTTCATTTCTCAGTTTGGCAGCTTTGATGGCTAACTTTAAGTTTTGTTTAAGTCGTTCTTGACCAATGTAACTCTTAAAATCCTGAGGTCTTAGGGTAACCTCAAATTCTATCTCGTCTTGTTCTGGTTCGGTTTGAGTAATTCTGTCTATCATATGGCATTAACAATTTAGGGAACCATCGTTGGATTCCAACATGTCCTTAAATCTTTATTTAATTTTTTTAATTGATTCATGTCTTTAGCGTCGATCTCGAAATCAAAGAGAGTTATATTTTCTATAATCCGTGATTCGGTTACAGACTTAGGAATAATTATGAGCCCTAGTTGTAACAAAAATTTCAGCATTATTTGAGCATAACTTTTATTATATTTCTTGGCTAATTTAATAATATCCCGATTGTCAAAGGGTAATCCATGAGCTAATGGTGAGTAGGCTTCTATTTTTATATTATGATCTTCACAATATTTAATTAAATCTGGTTGCTGTAAGAACACATGAAGTTCAACTTGATTAATAACTGGAGTAATTTTAGAATATTTCTTAAGTTCTTCGAGGTGTCTAATAGTGTAGTTACTTACTCCTATGGATCGGGCTTTCTTGGATTCATAATACTCTTCAAGAGCCATCCAAGATTTTTTTCTTAGTATACTTACCGGAAAATGAAGTAGCATTAAATCAATATACGAAGAACCTATTTTATCTAGAGTTTGATCAAAACTTTTCTTGGTTTTGTTGTATCCGAAATTATTAACTGCAATTTTTGAAGTAATAAATAAGTCTTCTCTTTTAAGTTTAAGTTTTTGAATAGATGCTTTGATATATTGCTCATTTCGATAAAATTGGGCACTATCAAACAATCTATAACCAGCTTTATAAGCTACGTCAAAAGCATTAACAAATGTTTCTTGGTCTTTGACCTGCCATAGGCCTAGTCCGACCGTAGGTATCTTTAATCCATTATTAAGTGTTCGGGTAGGTACTTTCATTATTTCTCCTTTAGAGCGAGCTTAATTTTTTGATCGGTTGGTAATGTCTTATCTATCTTAGATAAAATTTTAGCAGCATCTTCTTTGGAATATCCTAAAGCTACTAAGGCTAGAACAGCGTCATCTTCTTCATACAGAGTTCGATGTAAAATATCTTCTATGGCATTGCCGTCACTAAGTCCTACCTTGTCTCTAAGTTCAACAATAATTTGCTCAGCCGCCCTTCTACCAACTCCTTTAGCAGTAGTTAATTTAGTGACATCTCCTGAGGATATGTAGCTTCTAATATTGTTAGCTGAATCAATATTTAGTATTGATATTGCGGCTTTAGGACCGATATTTTTTACACTTAAAAGAAGTTCAAAGAGCGCTTTAGTTGATTCATCTAGAAATCCATATAGATCATGAAGATCTTCTTTAATAACTTCAAATATATATAACTTTATGCTTTGATTTTTAGTAATATTCTCGATATCAGATATAGGAACATTAACTAAATATCCTATATTATTTACATCTATTACTAGACTATTAAAATTTTTATCGACAACACTACCCTTTAAATATGCAATCATTTATTACATTATATCAGCTAATCTTAAGAGATGTTCATAGAATGAGTAATTGCGGCAGCTAGGGCGTCCGCACAATCATCTGGTTTAGGAATTTCGTTTAATTTTAAAATGGTTCTAACCATTTCTTGGACTTGCTTCTTTTCGGCCCTTCCGTATCCAGTTAAGGATTGTTTGATTTGAAGAGGAGTATATTCAAAGATGTCTAAATTGGCCTGACGTCCACAAAGCAAAACTATTCCACGAGCCTGAGAAACACTCATAGCAGTTGTAACATTTTGTGCAAAGAATAGTTTTTCAACAACCATAATATCCGGTTTATTATCTTTAATGACACTGCTGAGTTCTAAATATATAGTTTCGAGCCTAATTGAATCTTCTTGTTTAATAGGGGTCTTTATTACGCCGGCATCAATCATTACTAGGTTTTTATAATTTAAATAGTCAATTACTCCAAAACCTAAAATGCCAGTTCCTGGGTCTATCCCTAAAATACGAATTTTAGCCATCGATTAAACGTTCATCTATCTCAAAGTTGGTAAAAGTATTACTAACGTCATCTAATTCATCGAGCGCATCCATCAATCTCATGACTTTTCCGGCAGTTTCTTTATCTTTAATTTCAATAGTTGTGTTTGGAACATAGGTTAACTCAACGTCAGCTATTTCAAATCCATCTTTTCTAATATTATCTCGAACTTTTGCTAAGTCGTTAGGTTCCGTATATACCAAAAACTCTCCATTTTCTTCGATTACATCTTCGGCTCCTAAATCAAGTAACTTTAATAAATTTTCGTCTCCAGAAGAATTAACTCGGATTAAGCCTTTTCGATTAAATTGAAAAACAACAGAACCCTTTTCTGCAATACTTCCGCCGTGTTTAGAAAAAGCTAATCTGACTTCTGGGTAAGTTCGATTAAGATTATCTGTAGCTGCTTCTACTATAATAGCTACTCCACCTGGACCATATCCCTCATAAGTGACTTCTTGAAGTTGATCGGCTGATTTGTCTTTAACTCTATCAATAGATCTTTGAATATTAGCCATCGGCATATTAGCGGCTTTAGCTTTTTCAATAGCCAATCTTAAACTAAAATTAGTTTCAGGATCAGTACCTCCTCTAGCAGCAATAGCGATGTTATTACCTAATTTAGTAAAAATTGCGCCTCGAGCTGCGTCTTTAGCGCCTTTTTGTCTTTTGATCGTCGACCATTTTGAATGTCCACTCAAAATATGACTCCTTCTTTAGAAATATCTTTTTTATTATATTACTTTTCTCTTCTTAGGGAAAACGAAGTGCTTATACCAAAACCAACTCCACACCGTAAAGAAAGCAGATGATATAAAGAAACCAATATAAGGGGTTATGCCAATAGATTTTAGACCAAAAATAATTAAATAATCTAGTATAAATCCTACACCTTCAACCATAATATATCTTATTGAATGCTCCATTTCAGATAAGTGAATTTGATCTTTAAAAGCCCAATGTCTTTGCAAAAGATAGTTGCTTGACCAACCAACTACATCTGCAATGATTTTGGCATAGAACCAATTCCATTTAAAGAAACTATAAAAGACAATAAATACCAAATAGCCGATCCAGAAATAGACTCCGCCACTAATCCAATATTTTATAAATTGTTTAGTATCTTTATTTAATAACATGAATCAATGAAAAAGCATTGAAATTATAGTTTAGAATCTAATAAAACCGAAAGTTCATGCACCATATTCCAGTCATTATCTGTAAAATTCGTTTTTGAGGCACCATATAGGATTATACTTAAGTCACGTGAGAAAAATGATATATAAGATTCTTCATTTGTTGTACATCCAAACTCTTTTAGCTTAGTTGTTATGAGCTTTGCTTTAGTAGCAGCTTCTTCCAAACTAGCAACCTGCATATTCCCAATTAAACCTTTACTGTTATCTTTTGACTTAAGTTCCCTCCAGGTTATTGATTTATATGTATGATTAAATATATCATTAGCGCTTCGACCAAAAATCTTTTTTATCTTATCTTCATTATTTTTATTCATACTGAGATTATAGCCTTAATTAATATAAAGTTAAATTTATTGGATGTCTATGCTATTGAATTATGTTTTTGCAAACTTAATAAGTGGGCTTTTCTAAGTTGTCGATTAAGATTATCAAAAACACGTTAAACTTCCATTAAGCCTATGCTTTATTACTAAAAATTTATCTAAAATATAAGTTATATATTTTCAACTAGTAACTTTTTAGACCGATGATAATTCTCTACAATCAATATAGGATTTAGAAACTTAATATATAAAAAGACTTGATTTTAAGTATTTTAATAGAGACTAATTTTTATTTGTCATAAATAACGAAGAACTACTATAAAACTATTGCAACTGAAATTAGGCAAAAGGATTATCAAATAATTGCTTTAAGTTAAGTTGGTTGGGATTAATTCCTTGGCTGATAACATAACTAATAATTCAATCAAGCTCTCTATCGTTATTGTTTGCAAATAAAATTACATTTGGCATTACTATATAAAGTCTTTCTTTGTTAACTAAATGAAAATACCAGCCAGGGCTTTTTATTGACTCAGCAACTTGATTGTGGTTGGTTAGTCAAAAAATAGTTAAACAAATGAACAAACAAAACACATAAATACTTATAATTCTAGATTTTCTTTCATAATCTCAACAGCCCGCTTTCTCATAGAGCAGGTGTCTTTTTCGGCATCACTCATTTCTGCAAATGTTTTACACATACCATCCGGTATGAAAATGGGGTCATATCCAAAACCATTGTCTCCACGAGGACTTTGAGCAATCTCTCCATGCACTTCACCTATAAAAACACGTGGACCAAATTCATCACAATATCCCAGGGCAGTAGTTACGCTAGCACTTCGAGGTGTATCTTCACCAAGCATTTTAATTATTCCTTCACTTCCTACGTTATCTAAAAACCAGCGAATTAGAGCTCCAGGTAGTTCACCCCAAGCTTGAATAGTAAGACCAGTATCGTCTACTAAACAAGCTCTGCCAAGGATTTCATAGGCTTTAGTCGCTTTTTCTTTAGCAACTTGTTTTACATCAGTTGTTTGAGTTTCTGGGAGATCGATTTTTTGATGACTTAATTTAATACCCAGTAAACGCTCCAATTCTTTAACCTTATTTTCATTACCTGTTATTAATGTGATTTCTTTAGTCATAAATTATTGATGTACCTAATTCTAGTTATAACAATATAAAGTTGCTCTACAAACATTATGTCATAGATTATTGTTTAAGTTGTAATCCGGGATATCCTTACATAAATCCAAATTATGTCTATTTAGGTGTCACCTTTTTGAAAAATATTATTTCTCTTGCCAATACTACAATAATAATAAACTATTGTCATAGATATAGATTGTGTGTTGAAGCGGTCGATTTTAATCACTCTAGTTATGTTGACGTTTTTTAATGAACATACAATAATTAATTTGTAAACTTAACTTGAGTATAAATCAATGATAATTAATTACGAGGATCTACCTCAAATTAGAGAAGATTATCATGACGAGACGATAGTTTTTGCTGGCGGGGTATTCGATTTAGTTCACGAAGGGCATGTATTAGGTATGCAATATTGCAAATCTAAGGGCGACTTGTTGATTGTTGGTGTATCTAGTGACGAACGAGTAAGACAAAGAAAAGGCTTAGACCGACCTATTCGTAATGAATTAGGTCGACTTATATTAGTGGATGCCTTAAAACCAGTAGATTACACCTTTATTATGCCCACCCCAAATAATGTTGATTCACCTTCTATACAAGTAATTAAAACTTTAAAACCTAATATTTTTATGGATCACGAGGAAAATAAACAACGCTGGGCTGAATCAATACAAACTATTCAAGATCTTGGAACAAAATTAATTTTTAATATTTCTCCCAGAACTGATTCCAGCACATCAATTATTGAAAGAATATTAAAAAAATACCAAGAGGATTAGATTTTCATGACTATGAAAAATGTTATATATGTCAATGATCAAGACAAGATTGTTGGAAGTGGGAAAATTGAAGAAGCTATCAATAAAGGGTTGGCAGTTCGAATAGTTCGTATTTTTATAACTAATTCAACAGGTGAAATACTTCTACAAAGACGTTCTAAAAAAATGAAAAACTCTGCATTAAAATGGGATCAATCAGCTGCCGGACATGTGGATGAAGGCGAAAGTTATATGACAGCAGCTAAACGAGAATTATTTGAGGAAATGGGCATATCTAACGTTAAACTTAAAAGATATTGTAAGTATTTTAGTGTAGATAAGTACAATGATATTATCCGTAAAAGATATAATGTTATTTATCACGGAATATTTGATGGGAAGATTAATATTGATCATGATGAAGTAGCTGAATATAAATGGTTAACATTTCGTGAATTAGAAAAATCGATACGTAACAAAGATAATTTTACCAAAGGATTCTTGGAAGCATATTCATTATTTATAAAATCATTTAAATCCAACTCAAATCATCCTAAATAATTAAAAAGATAATGTATTTCGGAGATAATAAATTGAAGATACACAATACAACTTCGCCAAATTTAAAAGCAGTCTAAAAACCCCGTCGAATTCTTGTGCCAGCAATAATTTAACCCGCATTTGTCTGCATTGCAGATTTAATATCTTCTGAAGACAACTTGTGTTGTTTAATAACAAAGATAGCTATAATACTTGATGCTATCGCAAATCCAACAGCCACTTTTAGAGCTAATTGAAATCCATGTACTTCCCCAACCAAAGGACTTAATCTATTTAAGGGACGAACAGTTTGAAGGTAATGCCTGGTGTCAGATGCAGCAATTCCAGTTAAAACAGCAAGTCCAATAGATCCACCGAGTTGCTGAGCGGTGTTAACTAAACCAGAGGCTAACCCCGATAAATGGGCAGCAACCCCAGTGGTAGCAGTAACTAGAATGGTTACAAATGTAAAACCAAGTCCTAGCCCCATAACCACTAATCCCGGTAGAATATTGTCTAGGTAGGATCCACCAACTCGCATACTTGATAATAAGTACAGTCCTGCAGCTGTAAAAAGAGGAGTAATAATTAAAATTGGTTTATAACCAATTTTTTTAATTAAGCGAGGGGCATTGGCTGCTGTAACAATTATGATCAGAGGGATCACCAAAAAACTGACGCCGGTCTTAACTGGAGAATAGCCTAAGATATCTTGGACATAGAGGGTAACAAAAAAGAATATAGAGAATAAACTAGCCGCCATCATTAATTGAATAATATTTGCTCCACTGACATTTCGTATTTTAAAGATAGACATTGGCATTAGAGGATGTTTCGTTCTAATTTCGTTTATTACGAAATAGACCATCAAAAGAGCACTTAAACCAAAATACAACAAACTAGAATGGCTAGTCCAACCTTTGGTAGGAGCTTCTACCAGACCATAAACAAGTAGCATTAGAGAAGCCGTTACGGACAGCGCTCCGGGTAAATCTAGATTTGAATGAGTTTCTTCAGATTCGTGTCTAGGTAAGACTTTAATAGCACTGGCTACAACAAAAATTCCAACAGGGACATTTATAAAGAAATTCCACCGCCACCCCAAATATTGCGTAATAATACCACCCAACAGAACTCCGATTGCAGCCCCTCCGGCTGCTACAGCACCCCATACTGAAAGAGCTAGGTTTCGTTCACGCCCTTCTTTATAGGTAACGAGAACAATAGATAGAGCCGCTGGTGACATAAAAGCCCCTGCTAGACCCTGTATGGCTCGAACGATAATTAACATATTGGAAGAGATGGCGATTCCGTCGATGAAGGAGGCTATCGTAAAAACGGTTACACCGATAATAAATATCTTACGTCTACCAAATAAGTCTGAAGCCCTTCCGCCCAGTAATAAGAAGCCTCCAAAAGTTAAAGTATAGGCCGTAATAATCCATTGCAAATTGCTCTCTGAGATATTAAAAGCTCTTTGAACAGTTGGTAACATAACGTTTACGATTGATGAATCAAGTACGACCATAAATTGAGCCAAAGCTAAAAGAACCAATATAAACCAAGAGGCATGTTTTAATTTTTTGACCACTCGTACTTCCCTTTTTTAGATTATTGTATAATGGTTAGCTTATCTTATTTTAGTTGACTAAGTCAACTAAAATATTAATATATAGGATATGAGCAAAACAATAAAAACTGGTACCGAACAAGAACTTATGGATATTTTATACAGCCTACTTAAAATTAAACATCAAATTATAGAAATCGGAACAAAACACAATCTAACATTAATGCAAAGTTTTACTCTATTAATTTTAGATAAGCCTAAGACAACTTTGAAAATAAGTTCGATTTATAATTGCGATGCTTCGAACGTTTCGGGCATTATTGACGGCCTTGAGGCTAAGCGTTTAATTGTAAAAAAAGCCGATCCTAAAGATCATCGTGTAAAACATATAAACCTCACAGCAAAAGGATTATTAACACGAAAAAAACTTGTTGAAAAACTCAATGTTGATTGTTTAAGTTTAGAATAAGTCTTATTAATTAAAATAGCCAAGAATGAATAAGAATAAAAGTGAACATATATTAAATTCTGCTTCAAGCCTATTGGGTTTTTCGTTTATTGCCATAACAACTTTAAGAGCCTTAAATTTAATTCATAAAACGCATGTCGATGAATTTGCATCTATAACGTTAGTAATGTTTATGATGAGTGTTATATTCTCATTTTTGTCGATTCGTTCCAGTGATAAGTTAAAAAGCGACAAGTTCGAGAAGATTGCAGATGGTGCTTTTTTGTTTGGCTTATTTATTATGTTGCTCCTTATCGTCTTAATTGAAACAGAAATTGTATAAAGTTCGATCTCTTACTTTCCTAAAAAGAGTATAATTAAAGAAGTTATGGATAAAACAAAAAAGGGTTTAACTTCTCAACAGGTCTTAGAACTCCAGGCCAAATTTGGTCCTAACGAATTGCCAGAACCGAAAGAACATAAAATCAGAATTTGGCTCAAGCAATTTTGGGGACCTTTACCATGGTTATTAGAAATAATCGCTATAATTAGTTATTATTCCGGAAATCGGATTGAAGCACTTATAATAATTCTCTTGCTTTTTGCCAATGGCTTCATTAGCTTATATCAGCGCTCTAAGACCGACAAAGCATTAAGTCAGTTACGTCAATCCCTTCAAACAAAATCTAGAGTTTTTCGTGATTCAAATTGGATTGAAGTATTAACGTCAGAACTTGTTCCGGGCGATTTGGTTCGTTTAAGAACCGGTGATATTGTCTCAGCTGACATGCACTTAATCGAAGGTCAGATTAGTGTCGATCAATCCAGTATTACTGGCGAATCCCTTCCGGTTGATTTAGACTCAACTGGAACTATATTCTCAGGAAGTATTTTAGTGAAGGGAGAAGCAACCGCTCAGGTTGATCTAATCGGATCTAAAACAAAATTTGGAACTACTGCTCAACTTCTAGAAACTGCTCATGCTCCAACTCATATGGAAAGGTTGATATTCACAATTATTAAATATCAATTTGGGTTTAATATTGGGTTAATAATAATAACCGTACTATATACATTCCTTATCCATGGTAATTTAACATCAACCGTAGCGCTTGTTATAGTGTTACTAATTACATCTGTTCCGATCGCCTTTCCAACTATGTTTGCTGTTTCACAAACCTATGGAGCCTCTCAGCTAGCTAAACTTAACGATAATAAAGGAATTTTAGTGCGTCGATTAGCAGCTGTGCAAGATTGCGCTATGATGAATGTTCTCTGTACTGATAAGACAGGTACATTGACTATGAATAGCTTATCGATCAGCCAGATTATTGCATACCAAGGATATAGCGAGGATGATGTGTTGCAAATAGGGGCTGCTTGTTCTAATTTGTCTGATCAAGATCCTATTGATCGAGAAATAATCAAGAAACTTAGAGAACGTAAACTAGGCCTAATAGAACAACAGCAATTTGTACCCTTCGATCCGTTGACAAAAAGAACTCAAGCTAGCATCGTCTGGAAAAATAAAAAACAAGTTATATTAAAAGGATTACCAGAGAAGATAGGTGCAATTAAGAATAGCCAAAAAGAAGACATCACCACTGATCTCAAGCATTTAAACCAAAAAGGCTATCGAACAATTGCTGTATCAATAGGTACATCTCTCAAGGATCAAATTATTATAGGTTTAATTTCGTTTGAAGATCCTATAAGAGATGACTCAAAAGAGTTATTATCAGAACTTCAAGCTCATGGCATTGAAATCAAAATGATTACTGGAGATAACATTGAAACGGCTAAAAATGTTGCAGAGCAATTGGGCTTAAACGTTAAGGCTTGTAAGACTGAAGATTTAAAGAAAAATCCATCTTTGGTGTTGTCTAATAACGTATTCGCTGATGCTTATCCAGAAGATAAGATCTTGATCATTAAAGAACTTCAAAAAAATGGATATACGGTAGGAATGACGGGTGATGGAGTTAATGATTCTCCAGCTCTACACCAAGCTGAAGTTGGAATTGCCGTTTCCACCGCCACAGATGTTGCTAAAAATTCAGCCAGTTATATTCTAGTTAACCCCGGTTTAAAAGATATTTTAATTGCTGTTTCAATAAGTCGAGAAGTCTACCAAAGAATACGAACGTGGGGTTTGAACAAGATAGTTAAAAGTTTCGAAATAGCCGGATTAAGTGTTATTGGTTATTTGCTAACAAGGAACCTCCTTCTTTCTCCACTTCTAGCTGTTTTGTTATTATTCGCTAATGATTTTGTAACAATTTCAATATCTACAGATAATTCGGTTGCCGAAAAAAGTCCAGCTAATTGGAATTTATATAAACTTATTTTTTCAGCTGTTAGCCTAGCTATTGGATTATTAATAATTCTCGGAATTAGCTTGATTCTTGCGGTCAAACTGTTGCATTTCAATAATCTAGAATTGGCAACATTAGCCTTTTTATTATTAATCTATCAAGGTCAAGCTAGTTTATATTCATTAAGATCTTATCCCCATTTTTGGTCTATTCGTCCCAGCCGAACTTTGTTTATTGCCACTATTGTAGTTGGATTAATTATTCTAGCTATGTCTCTACTTGGCTTTATTATCCAAAAAATTCCAATTTCAAGTTTAAGTTTTATTATAATTGTTCCGATAATCAGCTTAATATTTACTGACTTATTAAAGAGATATCTACCCGTATCAGATAGAGGTTAATGATTATAAGAAGTAGCTAGAAATTATGCATAAACAAACATAGAAATAATGGATCATAGATTACATATACTGGTTGCGACCTAGGTAACAATTTTATTAAACACGTCTTTAATACATTCAAACATACTTTCAGTCATCTTGATATCGTTTAAGTCTTCTTCTTTGGCCCATAAAAAGTCATCATGTTCATTGCTTAATTTAACTTCTCCTGGTTTAACTTCAATTAGTAAATTTATTTGTCTTACTTTTGGCTTCTTGTCTGTTGAGTAATCAAAACCCTTAAATGTCGTTATTACTCTAGAAGTTAATAGTCCTGTTTCCTCTTTAATTTCTCTGATTGCAGCTTCTTCAATTGTTTCTCCATAGTCAACACCTCCACCCGGAAGCTCATAGTATCCACCAAGAAAGTCATTAATTGAACGACGTACTAACAGAACTTTGTCGCCTCTAACAATAGCAACTCCAGTAGATATATGAGTTATACCTTCTTTAGTCGCTTTTTCTCTTATGACATATTCATCTACCATATGTACATATGGTACTTTATATTCATTAACTCTGTAAAACAAACTAGCACTGGCAAATAGAATAACTGTGTTTTAACTTGTTCCTGCTAGATTATTAACCATAGGTGTCTTTTACTAGGTCCATTGTTAGATGAATGTGGAATAGAGGTATACCAATCTTCGGTAAGGCGCATTTTTGTCCGAAAATGGTTTATCCGTATAGCTGACTATGTGTACCTATTAGTACAAATATGACAATTTTATCATCTTGAATATAGTAGAGAGCTCTTAAATCACCTTGAACATCTATACTTCGACAACCTAAATACTTACCTTTCAAGGCATGGTCACGGAGCACTCTATCATTAGGGTTCCTCATAAATAAATCCAAACGTTCATAGAAACGTGCCTGCTGAGCGTCTTTAAGTTTTTGAAACTGTTTTGTAAAACCTTTTGTAAATTGAATCTGATGATAGAGCATAGATTAAAGGCTTTTAAGGTAATCTACCGCTTCTTGAGCCGTACTAAACACAGGGCTAAGGTCACCTGCCTCAATTTCCTTCTCAGCTTGTTCTATAAGTTTTTCCATTTTAGGTGTCATTATTTCGACTGCACTAAAATGAATCTGACCTGTCTCCGCTAATTCCATAAGATAAGCGTTAACAAGTGTACTTAAAGGTATGCCAAAAGAACCAGCTACCACCTGAGCTTTCTTTTTTACTTGTTCGTCAACTTTAACGTTTAATATAGCTGTCTTCATATAACAAAGTATACACTTTGTTTATCAGCCGTCAAGCTAAAACTACAGTTATTTGGGTAGTAAACAACTGCAGAAATATACGGTTAATTTAGCCATGGTAGTTTTGAGAATGTTTACACCCAAGGTTTAACAGACATAAAAGTACGGTTTTTGCAGTGAAAATCGGATGTTTTGTGGTGGTGGAGGGCCTTGTGTGAAACTATTACAACTGAGTTGAGGCTTCATCCAGCCGTTTTTATTACCAATTTTCATATAATTTAACCGTATAGCTGACTATGAGTACCGATTAGGCCAAAGATTATCAATTCTTCACCTCGTTTTATATACAAAGCTCGTAAATCCCCACTAACGTCCATACTCCAATACCCAGCAAATTTACCTTTAAGAGGATGGACTCTAAGCTTCGGGTTAATTGGGTCTAGTGCAAATAAATGAACTCGTTCATCAAATTGTAGCTGAAATTTCCTAGGTAGCTTTTTATACTGTTTTTTAAATTTCGGCATATATTGAATAGTCATGGCTTCTACTTCTTAAGGTCAGCCAGAAAATCGTCTACGCTATCGAACTTTTTGCTAACTTTACCTGCCTTTAGGTCTGCCTCAATCTGTACTATCAAACCTTCTAGCTTGGGAGTCATCGGCTCAGGTGCATAAAGCTCAATACGTCGAGTTGATGCAACCTGACGCAAGTAAGAATTAACAAGCGTGCTGAGAGTTAAGCCAGCACTTTTAGCAACTTCCTGGGCAGAAGTCTTCACATCTTTGTCTAATTTTACGCTTATAACTGTACTGTTCATACTACAAAGTATATACACTGTAGGATAGTTTTGTCAATTCATTTATTATTAACGAAATAAGTTATATATTTTCACCCAAGAACTCCTTAGATGGAGAGTACTTCTGGATAATCTATATAGGCAGGAACAGCTTAGTAAGAAATAGTAATAGAAAATTGACAATATAGTAAATAGTTGGCATTCGTGATAATATATATTCCATGTCGGAGATACTTGCGCCAAGACACTTAACTATTAAGCATGTTATTGCGCCATTGGCTGCAACAGCGTTACTTTTGTCTGGCTGTGGTGAATCAAAACCTGCATCATCCCCAAAAGCCGAATCAGTAACTGTAGTACCTAACTTCTCTAAGTTAACCAAAGGTGGAGTTTCTTGCGAACAGGGGTATCCCAGGCCATGCTACCAACCCTTATATAAAAGCCCTAAAGAAGAGCGTCCTCTAACTACAAACGATATAGTTAATGCATATACAGTTTCAGGAAACACCGTACATGTTAACTGGCCTTACGAAGCTTATGGTAATCACAGGGGGAATCCTGTCTCGGTTGTATGTCAGGTTAAGGGTGAATTAATCTCTAATGCCTATGGTCAAAGCACAAAAGTTTGGGATGTTATAAAGGTACCTGTAACAGAAATTAATTCACAGGCGTTATCTGAAGCAGAAAGTGGCAACCATAGTTTTGGTGTGGAAATAAATAGCCAAAGAAAAGTTGAAGCAGTATTTGCTTACGCTTCAAGTATTTGGCTTGGGGGAAGGTTAAATCAGCTGGGAACATGCAGTCAAACTGAAAACCCATCTGGCTACCCCAACGCTTAGTCTTATATAAATTATCTCAGGGTATAGAAAATTACAGGGAACGTCTGGAGGGCCCAGTGGGACTCGAACCCACGACACCCTGCTTAAAAGGCAGGTGCTCTAACCGACTGAGCTATGGGCCCATTGTTGGTATTTTTATTTTATTACCCCTTACATTATTACTTCTTTTAGCCAAATGTCAATATATCCAAGATGTTATTTTTTATGCTTTAAAGCTGATCCACCTTTATGTGAGAATTTACTTCTTTGTAAAACTAACATTATTAAAATTATAAATGAAGATACCGCTATTACATTACTTTTCTGATTATTTAACTTTAGCCAGTATTTATTGTCTAAAATTCCAGAATTTAGGGTATGAGGTAAAATGGGAACTAATAAATAGGCTAGCAATACGCCTACACAAATAGACCCTATTAAATTAAAAGAGAACAGTCCACCTTTGGCGGTTCTTATCATTAAGATTATCACTAAAACTAGAGGGACTAATAACAACAACAGTTTCAAATTATTTATATAACTTATGTGATTTATATAATTAGAAGATTTTAAAAAATGTTTTAAGATCGGATTATTATCTACGAATTCAGAAACAACAGCCCCAAGACAAAGAGTTAAATAAGCAACTAACGAATTTACCTTAAATATTTCTATTAAGATAATGGGAGATAAAATAATTCCAATTAAAATGACTAGTGCCATTACTATTAATATACCATAAGCTTTATGAGGCTAAGCTTAGATTTTTATTTTAAGCCCCTACTTTATCTTTTTTTCGTCGAGCTTTAGCGTTTTGTTCTATATAATCTATTATTTTACTGGCCACATCCCTGTTAGTAATCTTTTCAATTTGAAATCCTGGGCTAGAATTAACCTCTAATACTAAAGGTCCTTCTTCAGAACGTAACATATCAACACCACAAACCGTAAGTCCCATAGCTTTAGCGGCCTTAAGTGCCGTTTTTCTTTCAGTGTCTGTTAGTTTGATTGCTTCTCCGCCACCTCCTTGATGAAGGTTAGATCTAAAGTCCCCTTCAAAACTTTTTCGGCGCATACTAGCGACTACGTGACCATTAACAATAAAAGCACGAATATCTTCTCCTGCACTCTCTGAGATAAACTCTTGAACTAAAAAATTTACATTTTCAACATTAAAGGCCTGCATCACAGCTAAAGCAGCTTTTTTGGTTTCAGCCAAAACTACTCCGTTACCGTGTGTTCCGCGAGCAACTTTTATTATTACGGGTGCACCTCCAACTAAATCTAAAACTCCATCAAAATCTGCCACTTCTCTAGCAAAGACAGTTTTAGGTATACCTACTCCAGCTTTGGCTAAAATTTGAAGACTTCTTAATTTATCTCTCGAACGAACTATAGATATTGAACTATTAGTAGTAAAAACGTTTTGCATTTCAAACTGTCTAACTATGGAAGACCCATATTTGGTAAGCTTTGAAGAAATTCTAGGAATAATAGCATCGATGTTCTTAATCTGCTTACCTCTATAGTTAACGATTGGATTGCCTCTTTCTAGCGATACGAAACAACGAGCATAATTAACTACCTGAACTTCGTGACCCCTTTCTTTAGCAACCTCTTTCAACCGAGTTGTTGAATAGTTTTTAGGTTCTTTAGATAAAATAACAATATTCATAAGACCACCTCCTTAAATAAATCACTATCGCTTTTTTTATGATTAAAACTTACATGAACCAAGAATTTATTGCGAAGCAGCCTTCTTCCAATTAGAACAGGATATTGCTTGGTACTACGATTAGCAAGTGTAAAACGAGCCCTAACCTTTCGTCCATTAATCCTTACTCTTAGATATACTGCGTACCTTTTCTCAACATGGCCAAAAGAATTATTAATCTTATAGAGCTTATAATCTTTTGTTTTAATAGTTTTTCCTGAATAATACGGAGAATTCGGACCTAAAAGTTTAAAAGATAGAATTTTGTTTTCAAGTTTTATATCGGAAGCCCAAATAGAAGAACTATCGGCTCCAGTATCTACTTTAGCAGGTAAATCATATATACCGTAATCTACTAAAGATATACGAGTTTCCTTACCTATTAATTGTATCTTTCGGGTTAACATAATTGATTTGTAAATTAATGCTAATTATAGCATATATATACTTGTTTTTCAAGCATTACCTAAAATGTTTAACTCTTAAATAGGCTAATACTATAAAAAAGATTACCACGATAATAATAAAAAGTAGAAGCGGAATAAAGCCATTATCATTATTGAACCTAACGTTCATCTTCCTATTTTATATTACTTAACTCTTTTAGGACAATTTTTAGTTAAACAAATGAAATTTCGAGCCACTAGAACTCTTAAATTCTTCTAGTAATCTTTCCTGATTTTTATTCAGTTTTGTGGGAGTATCGACTAGTATTGTAACTATATGGGCACCTCTTCCAGAACCTCTAAACTTAGGTACTCCATGACCCGAAAGCTTAAAATCTGAGCCAGACTGAGTGCCGGCTGGAATTTTCATTCTAACAGACCCATCTACGGTTTCAACGTCAATTTCGGCTCCAAGCGCTGCATCAACCATAGAAACATGTTCGGTACTAAGAATAAGATCTCCTTCTCTAGTGAATTTTTTATGAGCCTTGACTCGAACATTGACATAAAGATCACCCTTGGGACCATTGGCAATAGCCTCTCCGTGTTCTCTTAAACGAATAGTAGTACCGTCTTCAATGCCGGCTGGGATCTTTAAATTTAACTCTTGTTTCTTAAGCAAAGTACCCTTGCCGTGACAGACGGTACAGACCTTTTCGGGAATTTTACCCGTACCGGAACATTTTGGACAAATACTGGCCTGTTGAATCCGACCGAATATGGTCTGGGTAACATTAATAATCTGACCCTTGCCATCACAAGTTGGACATGTTTTAAGGCCATAGCCCGGTTCGGCAGTCGTTCCCTTGCAGTGTTCGCAGGTATCTTCTAGATTTAGAGTTATAGGGACTTCAGTGCCAAAAACGGCTTGTTCAAATGTAATTTCAACACTAGTTTCAAGATCTCTACCTTTGCGAGTTTTAGATCCTTGGTGAGGAGCTCCTCCTCCGAAAAAACTGTTAAATATATCGCCTAAACCTAGATCACCAAAGTCAAAATTAATATTTTGACCTTGGGTTCCATTAAAACCTTCAAATCCACCAAATCCTCCACTGTTACCACCCACTCCCGCATGACCAAATTGATCATATCTCTTTCGTTTTTCAGGATCTTTTAATACTTCATAGGCTTCATTTAATTCTTTAAACTTTTCTTCATCTCCACCTCTATCGGGATGGTGTTCAATAGCTAAACGCCGAAAGGCTGTTTTAATTTCGTCAGCCGATGCTGATTTGTTAACACCCAATACTTCATAGTAATCTCGTTTAGCCATTTAATTTAAACCTGTTTAATGTATAAGATTTTAGTCTTTTTTATCTTTTTGGTCGTCTACAACTTCGCCTTCTACAGTTTGGTCTTTTGAATCTTTAGACTTGTTTTTTGCGTCATTAGGCTCAGCATCTTTTGAAGCCGATTCATACATTTTAGCACCTATTGGCATGATTCGATCGTTCAAATCTTTAGCTGCAGTTTCAAGTTCATCTTTAGTAGCGTCCTTATTGTCTAATACTTTCTTAGCTTCGCTTAATGCAGCTTCTAGATTCTTTTGGTCATCTTCGCTTAGTTTATCCTTATTGTCTTTAGATAGTTTTTCACCTTGATAGTAAGCCCCGTCTAGAATGTTTCGGGCCTCAACTAACTCCTTTCGTCTCTTGTCTTCCTCAGCGTGTGATTCTGCTTCTTTAGCCATCTTTTCAACTTCTTCTTTATTTAGGTTTCCAGATCCCGAAATGGTGATGCTCTGTTCCTTAGATGTACCTTTATCTTTAGCTGTAACGTTAAGTATACCGTTAGCATCAATATTGAAGGTAACTTCAATTTGAGGAACGCCCCGTGGTGCTGGAGCAATACCGTCTAATATGAAACGACCTAAGGATTTATTACCATCAATCATCTCTCTCTCACCTTGCGCAACGTGTATCTCAACTTGAGACTGATTATCGGCGGCTGTTGAAAAGACTTCAGATTTTGATGTTGGGATAGTGGTATTTCTTTCGATTAACTTAGTCATTACTCCACCCATGGTTTCGATACCAAGGCTCAAAGGTGTTACATCTAATAGGAGAACATCCTTAACGTCGCCCTGAAGGACACCACCTTGAATAGCGGCACCTATTGCCACAACCTCGTCAGGATTAACGCCCTTCATTGGATCTTTTCCAAAGATCTTTTTAACTTTTTCTTGAACGGCTGGCATTCTAGTCATACCCCCAACCAGAACAATTGCATCGATGTCAGAGGTTTTTAACTTAGCATCACTTAAAGCCTTCTCACAAGGTTCAGCAGTCTTATCTATTAGATCTGAAACTAAGCTCTCAAGTTTAGCTCGTGTAAGTTTATGCTCAAAATGTTTTGGTCCTTCAGCATCTGCTGTTAGGAAGGGCAAATTAACATCAACTTCTTGAGAGGTTGATAATTCAATTTTTGCTTTTTCAGCTTCGTCTCTGAGTCTCTGCATTGCAGCCTTATCTTCGGAAATATCAATACCGTGTTCTTTCTTAAACTCTTCAGCAAAGTAATTTATGATAACCCTATCGAAATCGGCACCACCTAAGTGAGTATCACCATTGGTGGACTTTACTTCAAAAACACCATCTCCAAGCTCTAGAATAGAAACATCAAACGTACCACCGCCTAAGTCGTACACGGCAATCTTTTCGTTCTTTTTAGCACCTTTATCTAGACCGTAGGCTAAAGCTGCGGCAGTAGGTTCATTTATTATTCTTTTAACTTCTAATCCGGCGATTTTTCCAGCATCTTTTGTTGCTTGACGTTGACTATCGTCAAAGTAGGCGGGAACTGTGATAACAGCTTCAGATATCTTGTCGCCTAGGAAAGCTTCGGCGTCAGCTTTTAACTTAGAAAGGATCATAGCACTTATTTCTTCAGGGCTATATTCTTTACCTTCCATTTTAACTTTTACGCCGTTGCCGCTTTTTACAATTTCATAACCCATTAATTTTAGGTCTCTTTGAACTTCTTTATCGTTCCAATTGCGGCCGATTAATCTTTTAACTTCATAAATCGTATTTTTAGGATTGGTAACTTGTTGTCTTCGAGCAACTTGTCCGACTAATCTTTCGCCATTCTTATTAACAGCAACAACAGAAGGAGTGGTTCTGTTTCCCTCGCTATTAGTAATAATTTCTGGCTTTCCAGACTGCATTACAGCCATAGCTGAATTTGTTGTTCCAAGATCAATTCCTATAATTTTAGCCATTTATAAATTCTCCTTTAAGGTTAATTTTAGCGTTAAAACCTTCTTTGATGTTTAGCGCTCAAAGCTTAGGTTTGCTAACATACTTAAATAATAGCTATTTAGCACTCTATTGTCAAGAGTGCTAATATACTTTTTATATTTACTTATTTATTATAATAAGCTTGACCGTTATGGTATTTTGTGCTAATATATGTGTTATGAGTAAAGAAGCAAAAATTCCATTATTTGATAAAGAAAAAAGAGCTCAAAAGCCTTACATTAGAAGGTGGCTTGGTGTTATTGGCCTAGGACTAGCTAGTGCTATAGCCGTTAAAGCGATGGAAAGCGGTAGTCATATAGCTCACCCTACCGCTATGGTAGATAACGGTTCTAGTATTACTTTAGCGCCTGGAGTTAATGTCCATAATTCTCCCAGTTTTGATTATAATGCCAGTGGATTAAGCACAAATACTACTGGTCAAACTCAAACGAGAATCACAGTGGATAAGCCAGTTTTTGTACAGGAAAATACTGGAACTCCTGATGGCACAGAGGAAGATTGGGTTTATGTTGGCAAAAATAAGAATAGTCCCGCAGGTTGGGTCGATGCGACTGCAGTTTTGGCTCAGGGTGACGTATCTTTTTCTGATGGCAATGGAGATGTACTTCCTACAGCTAATACGGCTTCTAGAGCCACCTGGAATAGCGCCCAGAATCAATATTTGAACCCTCAAGGTCAACCTTTAAGTATTGTTGTTAGTAATAAATAAAAGGTAACTTAGAATAAATCTTATTTCATAGCTACCTTGACCATAGCATGCCTTATAACTTCATCCCCTAAGATATAACCTGATCTAAACTCCTCAACAACGACTTCCTTATTACCTTGACTATTTGGATCCATTTGAACCGCTTCATGAAGTTCAGGATTAAAATCTTTTCCAACGGTTTCGATCTTCTTTACACCAAGTTTATTTAGAATTTGCCAAAGTTGTTCATAGATTTTATGAATACCGATTATCCATTTATCCTCAGGGCTACCTTCTTTGCTTTTTTGATCTGTTTCGGTCTTGGGTCTATGTTTATCTGCTAATTCAAAGTTATCTATAAATGGTATAAGTTCTTTAATAACTAAAGATTTAAAATAACTAGACATTTTGATTTTGTCTTGCTCGGCTCTTCTTCTAACATTGACGGCATCCGCTCTTTCAAGTTGAAGAGCGTTTGTAAGATCATCAATCTTTTGCTTCAGATCTTCTATTTCTTTTATTATTTTAGGGTCTTTTTTAGGTTGAGTACTCATTTAAAATAAAAGGTCTTCTAATTCTTGACCTGCCCTTTCAACTAAATACATTACTTCTTTATAACTTTGTCTGGTTGGACCGAGGGTTCCAATATAACTTTGATCACTATATGGTCCTCTAAATTTGGATATAATCAAACTGCATCCAGCACTTCTTCCAATAGGATTTTCTTGACCAATATAGACGTTTAAGGGCTCGTTTGGAGATGCTTCTTTCAGCCATGGTTCCAAGTTGTCTAATAAACGAGCTACCTGTTGAACTTGAAGGCTATTAATGAACTCAGGTTGACCGAATAGGTTACTTAGTCCACTAATATATAATCTATCTCCAATGGTAGCTAAACCTAAATTATGGGTTAACTCAACTAGAGTATCAACAGCATTTTTAATCATTCTTTCGGGATCTCCACCGTGTTGAACTCTGGACATTAAAGCTTTTTCGGCTCGTCCATAACCCATTTTTGATTCTTCGGATTCTGCTAAACTGTTAACATAAAAACGATATCCTTTATCTGTTGGGACTCGTCCTGAGCTAGTATGAGGTTGATAAATAAAGCCTAGTCTTTCAAGCTCAACCATTTCTGATCTAATGGTTGCTGAAGAGACTCTAAAGACTTTTGCAAGTAAACTACTGCCAACAGGACTGGCAACTTCAGCGAACTGTTCAACAATTGCGAACAGAATATTTTTTTGTCTTTCAGTAATTTGGTTCATAACTAGAGTAAATTATATATTTTTAGCACTCTGTTGTCAAGAGTGCTAAACTATAGGGTTTTATAATAGCTCTTTAATTCTTTTATTAAATCGTCGACAACTCGATACTCGTTATGAAATTTATTAATTGGCCTTTCATGGTTTAAGTATTCAATAATTAATTTAACCGTTTCTTCTTTATGGGCATTGATTATAGGGATAAAATAATCTCTATTTTTAAAGACCTGAAGCTCTTCTATGGAAGTCTTGATTCTATTTTTGTAATCGGTTTGATCAATTTTATTAGAATATCTGGTCTTAATCCTAATAATCTGAGTCTCAAGATCGGGAGGTAAAAGAAAAAATGCTTTATTGATAGCGTTTATTTTTTGATATAAATCTACACCTTTTACATCTATGTCTGAAATTGGTAAAAGGTGATTTTTATAAGCTTCTTGGAATTGTTTAATGGCCGTACCGTAAAAATTTTCATGAGTAATGGCTGATTCAATAAACTCTTTATTTGTGAGCATCTTTATAGCTTCCTCGTCATCAATAAAGAAGTATTCTCTACCATTTTTTTCTTTTATGCCATTATTAGTTCTAGGTTTTCTAGTTGTATAGCTGACTATAAAACTAAAGTTGTTAGTCTTTAAAAGCTCTTTTATAATAGTGTTCTTACCGGCGCCACTAACACCTGTTATTGTGACTAATGGAATTTTTGTCAAAAACTTTATTGTTTCTTTAGGGGTTTTATATTTATCGACTAACGATATCAACTCTTGATGCATTTAATCCCTCTTTATCATTACGGTAAAAGTTTCACTTGGTAAATCTATTTTACCAAATCTTTTTAGTCTCTCTTTGCCTTTCTTTTGTTTAGCTAGAACTTTTTTCTTTCTCGATACATCACCCCCATAAAGTCCACTGGTTACATCTTTCCGGTAAGCACTGATATCTTCTCTCGCTATAAACTTCCCACCTATCGCAGCTTGAAGAGCAACTTTAAAGTTTTGTCTTGGAATAATGTTTTTTAGCTTCATAACTGTTTCTTTAGCTATCCTTTGACTTTCAGATCTATGAACGATTACACTCAAAGCATCAACTATATCGTTTGCAATATAAAAGTCCAACTTAACTAAATCTTCTGCTCTATAGTCATCTAACTCGTAGCTGAAAGATCCAAATCCACTTGTAATATTTTTTAGTTGATCATAAAAATCTGTTAAAAGATTAGCTAGAGGGGCTGAAAAATCTATTACCGCCCTACTATCTATGTAAGAGATATTCTTTTGGAGACCACGTTTTTGGATTATAAGTCCAATTACGTCTCCTACATATTCAGCCGGTACAATGATCTCTCCTTTAATCCAAGGCTCTCTAATTTCTTTAATATTCGCTACTTCAGGAAGCTCGTAGGCACTTTTGATGTCTTTAACCTCCCCACTGTTCAAAACAACTAGATAATCTGTTGAAGGGTTTGTGACCACTAGATCAAGATCATATTCTCTCTCTAAGCGCTCC
>JAJZYA010000034.1 GCA_021806285.1 bacterium
TTTCTTTAATATTAGCTACTTCAGGAAGCTCGTAGGCACTTTTGATGTCTTTAACCTCCCCACTGTTCAAAACAACTAGATAATCTGTTGAAGGGTTTGTGACCACTAGATCAAGATCATATTCTCTCTCTAAGCGCTCCTTGATAATATCCATATGCAAAAGACCAAGAAAACCTATCCTAAAGCCATGTCCTAAGACCGGAGAATTCTCTAAAGAATATTTAAGAGCCGAATCACTTAATGAAAGCTTTTCAATGGCTTCTTTAAGGTCCTGAAAATGTTCATTGGAGCTAGGATAAAAGCCTGCATAAACAAATGGGTTTATGTCTTTATATCCATCTAGGGCAATACTCGCCGGAAAACTCTCTAGGGTTATAGTGTCTCCTACCTTAGCTTCAGAAGTTGATTTAAGATTTGTAACTATATAGCCTATTTCACCATTTTTTAAATAATCTTTGGAAGCCATGTTTGGGTTTAAATATCCAACTTCAAGAGCAATACCTTTAGCCTTAGTCGACATCATTAAGATGTTTGAGTTTTTATCGATCTGTCCTTCAAAAATTCGTACATACAATATAACCCCCCTATATTCATCATAATAAGAATCAAATACTAATGCTCTGGTATATTTTGTTATTGTGTTTTTAGGAGCAGGAACATCTTCGATAACTTTATTTAAAAGCTCTTCAACACCTTCTCCGGTTTTAGCCGAAATAGCTAAAATATCTTCTTTTTTACACCCTAAAAGATTAATGATTTGTTCACTACACTTTTGTACGTCGCTGGCTGGTAGATCAATTTTATTTAAAACAGGAATAATTTTAAGATCGGCAGCGATCGCTAGATAAACATTAGCTAGAGTTTGGGCCTGGATACCTTGTGTTGAATCTACCACTAGGATTGCTCCCTCACAAGCTTCAAGACTTCTTGAAACTTCATAACTAAAATCTACGTGTCCAGGTGTGTCGATTAGGTTTAATTCAAATCCTTTATATTCCATGTGGACGGGAGCAAGTTTTATGGTTATACCTTTTTCTCGCTCAAGATCCATTTTATCTAAAATCTGATTCTTCATATCCCGTTTGTCGATGGTACCCGTGAGTTCTAATAGGCGATCGGCTAAAGTAGACTTACCGTGATCGATATGGGCAATAATGCAGAAGTTTCGAATTTTCTCAATATTCATAGCTTAATATTATACCAAAAGGGTAAATAATCTTAGAAACCCCAGTTAACGGGTTTTGTGACAAGGTTTTTTAGCCTTCTTAGGAAAGGTTTGACTTCCTCCAAATCAAAAACGGCCGATGCTAGGATATGCACCCCAAAGGTTACGATCGCAATTAAAGCAACCCTTGAACCTAAAACAAAAATCCCCTTCTCATTGATGTATAAAGGTAAGAGAGAAATCATGATAAAACCGGCCACTATACTAAATCCTGTAACAGAAATTATTCTTATGATTCCTGATAAGAAATCCTTATTTATTAAACGGTGGTCTTTGATTAACATGATGATAACGAGAATTGTGACTTCAGTAGCTGAGACAATCGATTGTGCTAAAGCCAAACCAACTACTCCGTAATTATGGGGATTGGACAGTAAGATTGCTAGTACTACGTTTAATAGAATGGTGAATACAGAGACTATTAAAGGAGTCTTGGTGTCCTTATGAGCATAAAACCAACGAGATATTATCGAATACATAATTCCAAAAAAGATAGCTATTGTTAAAGCCCCAAAAATCATAGAAATTTCTTGGTTACCTTGAGTATAAATTAATCGAGCAAGATAACCTCGACAATAATAACTAACCACCACTAAAGGGGCGCTCAGCCATATCATAACTCTTACAATCTTTAAGAAATCTTTTCTAAATAAGTCAGGCCTCTTTTTACTAAGCCTCGACGTCAATCTCGGAAAGGCCGCCGTAGAAATAGCAGTTCCAATAAGCAGTATTGGAGCAGTACTCAGAATATAGGCGTTGTTATAATTAGTTATCGATCCTACTCCTAATCCACTAGCTATATGGGTTTCAACAATCGCTTCAACCTGATCCATCCCCTGATCAAGCGATCTAGGTGGTAAATTTTTAAGAACCGTTCTAAAATCTTTATTTTTCCATCTAATATGAAAAGACCAATGAAAGTTTGAGTTATAAGCACCGAATATAACTACGATAAGTTGGAGGACAGCCCCTATAAGGGCCCCAATTCCAAGCCCAACAATACCTATATTATTTTTGAAAACAAAGATACTAATAATTATCGAGGTATTATAAAAAAGAGGGGCAATAGCATAGAAAAAAAACTTTCCAAATGCTTGCTGAACACTTGTTAAAATTCCCGATATTGTGAATAGTAGAGGATTAAAAGCGAGCAATCTCATTATGTTGGCAGCTGTGTCTATATCTGGCGTGGGTAAATGAGGAGCAACTATATATCGAATTAGCTGGTTGGCAAAAATAATTGTTAATACCCCGATTACCAACATCACTATGGCTAACAAATTCATCAGAGAAACAGATATTTCCCAGACGCTCTTAGCTCCCTTAGTGTGTAATCGATCAGAGAGAACTGGCAACAATGCTACGCCCAGGGCTCCGGCAGATAAGGTGAAAAAGAAGAAATCTGGAATGTTAAAAGCAGCAAAGTAGGCATCAGTGCTATGTGGACCATAAATAGGAAAATTAGCATTTACTAATTTAGTCCTAAGAAAACCTAACAATTGTCCAAAAAATGTTGCACCCATTAAGAGCACTGCAGCATTAGATATGCTCAGTTTTATACCCTTTTTATTTTGTGATGTTTCGACTGCGGCTGACATACTATGCTAATAGTATAAAAGAGTATTGGAAAATGTAATATAGTGAAATTTAATAAAGTGCTGCGTTTTTAGGCATTTTGGCATCTTTTAGAATTTCGGCGACTTCTTCTGAATCAATTGTTTCTTTTGTTATTAATTTATCTTTCAAAGCTTCTAAAGATTTAAGATTTGCTTTAATAACAATTCTAGCTCTGTTAGCTGCTTCCGTTATCAAGGACTCGACTTCGTCATCTATAACTTTAGCTGTTTCATCAGAGAAATCACGTTCGTGAACAAGTCGATCTAACATCATGCCGTCATCTACTTTAAAAACCTGGTTCCTAAGTTTTTTACCCATACCTTGATTAACTATCATGTCTCGAGCTAGTTCTGCGGCACTTTGTAGATCTGAACCTGCGCCAGTTGTAATACGATCAGGCCCTAATATTATTTCTTCAGCAATCCTACCACCCATGCCTCTAGCAAGCATATCTTTAAATTGAACCAAGCTAACATAAACTCGATCTTCAGGTGGAATAAACCAGGTTACACCTCCTGTTCCGCCTCTTGGTATTATCGTAACTTTATGTACTGGATCGCTATCTGGAAGAACGTGTCCAACTAAAGCATGACCGGCTTCATGATAAGCAGTTGTCTGTTTATCAAGCTCCGTCATAACCTTGCTCTTTCTTTCGGGACCAATTGCTACTCTTTCGAAGGCTTCAGTAACATCGCTTTGGGAAATTTGAGAATGATTATTTCTGGCCGCTATAATAGCAGATTCGTTGGCAATATTAGCCAAATCTGCTCCAGACGAGCCAGCAGTTTTAGCGGCTAAGGCGTCCAGATCAACATTCTTAGATAGAGGTTTTTTAGTAAAGTGTACCTTAAGAATAGCTTCACGATCCTTTCGATCTGGAAGCCCGATATTAACTCTTCTATCAAAACGTCCTGGTCGAAGTAAGGCGGGATCTAATACATCGGCTCTGTTAGTAGCTGCTAAAACAATTACGTTTTGTCCTTGTTCAAATCCATCCATTTCAACTAAGATTTGGTTAAGAGTTTGCTCTCTTTCATCATGGCCACCACCCATTCCACTTCCTCTTTTTCTTCCGACAGCATCAATTTCGTCTATAAAAATAATACAAGGAGCATTTTTTTTAGCTTTTGAAAAAAGATCTCTAACCCTACTAGCTCCAACTCCAACAAACATTTCTACAAATTCTGAACCAGAAATACTAAAGAAAGGAACATTAGCTTCACCTGCTACAGCCCTAGAAAGCATTGTCTTTCCTGTTCCTGGGGGACCAACAAGCAAGACTCCTTTTGGAATTCTTGCTCCTAACGATGCGTACTTTTTAGGAAATTTCAAAAATTCTACAACCTCTTCAAGGTCTTGTTTTACTTCTTCGGCACCGGCGACGTCCGAAAAATTAACTTTATCTTTTTCGTTACCATAGAGTCTAGCCCGACTTTTACCAAAACTTAAGGCTTGATTACCTTGTCCTTGAGCGCTCCTCATCATTAGATAGAGGATTACCCCAATAGCAATAACTGGACCAATTGTTTCAAATAAACTTAGCCAAGTAGAAGAACTACTTGTTATAGGAGCGGCCGATACCTGAACTTTGGAATAGTTCAAACCTTCGTCTTTTAGAGTAGCGTTTGGCTCTTCATAAGTTTTTAAGGAAGGAGAATTTTGACCTATGACAGTTATTTTAACCTCATTACCAGATACATTAAATTTGCTGTATTTACCTTCGTTAGCATTTTTTATGGCGGTCGTTATAGGAATGGTTTTAAGATTACTGGGTTGATTAAAGGCTGAATAGAGAATTAAAGCAAAAAGAATAATTAAAGCAATGAATCCTGCATTACGCATTCCAAATCTATTGGAAGACTTTGATCCTCCGGGTTTAATAGGTTTATTATCCATCTTAAATATTATACCTTATCCTTTTTATTAATACTAGCGCTCTAATACTTGGAGTGCCAGAAGTTTCCTTTGTATATCGAAATTATATCCCTTCGAAACTTCAATTATAGCACCTGGCGTAGCTACTTTTAAAGAATTAACCGTTCTTTCAATTTGTTTGGCATTAAACTCTAATAAACCATTTCTTCTAAGCCAATAAGCTAATATTTCTTTTTGAATTTTAAAATCAAAAGAACTGAACCATAATCTATCTAATTTATTATCTTTAATATTTTGGTTATATATATTTTCTAAAATTAGATCAATTTTTTGATTAAGGTTTTTCTGACTTTCGTTAATACTAATTATTTTTTGACGATTATTTTTTGACAAATTATTAAGAACTTTTAATCTTAAATAATTTCTTAAATAATCTGTGTTATTATTGGTTGAATCTTCACGCCATTGGAGCTTATTTTCTTTAGCATAATTTATTATTTCTTGTTTGGAATAATTTAATAAAGGTCTGAAAATTTTTTGATTTGAAGATAGCGAAGTTAAACCCCTCCTGTTTGTACCCCTAATTAAATTGATCAGAATGGTCTCAATAAGATCGTCTTGATGATGAGCCGTAATTAAACTTTTCGCGTTCGTTTGAGCTAAAACATTATTTAAGAAATTATATCTGTAATTTCTAGCTTTTACTTCAGAAGTATTAGGTCCTAATTCCAAAACTTTATAGTAAAAAGCCAAATCATATTTTTGAGCTAAGTCTTTAACAAGGTCTAAATCTTTATAGGAATCTTCTCTGATTCCGTGATCAACATGAGCAATAATAATATTAGATTTATCTAAGGTTCCTTTGATAACTAAATCTAATAAGGTCACGGAATCAACCCCTCCACTAATTGCTAGAACATACTTATTGGTTAAATTAATGGGTTTCATACTATTTAGTTAATTATATAGGTAATTGTTATAATTCTTAAGAGAAACTAAGAGTTAGATTGAAATGATTTTAAAATATTCTAGTTATGTTTTAGTGGGCATTGTAGCAGGTGCTATTAATTCAGTGGCTGGAGGTGGAACGATCTTAGCCTTTCCATTACTTATATTTTTTGGCATGGCAGCCATATCAGCTAATGCAACTACTACTGTTCCACTAGTAATCGGTCAATTTAGTTCGGCGCTTGGATATAAGAAATATATTAAAAAAATACCTTTAGGTTACTTTCTGCTTTTAATCCCCGTTATAATTGGAACGTTTCTAGGGGCTTATTTATTAACTAGAACTAACGATAATATTTTTATGTTTATAAGCCCATTTTTAATTTTATTTGCTATTATCGTCTTTAGCTACCAACCGTATATCGTAGCCCGAATATATGGTAGTGTTTATTCGAAAAATATAAAATATTATCCTCCAATATGGCTTTATTTAGTTATTTTTATTTTGTCTATTTATGGTGGATATTATGGAGGAGGGTTTGGACTAACTTTATTAGCCCTTTTAAGTATTACTGCTCTTAAAAACATTCATACTATGAATGGATTAAAAAATATCCTCGCCACTATAGAGGCTTTGGTTTCGGTTGTTGTATTGTTTAACTCTGGTCTAATAGATTGGAAGATAGGATTAGTATTAGGTTTTGGGGCTCTATTAGGGGGATACTTTGGATCTAAGTTCGCCCAAAATTTAAGCTTAAAATACCTCAGATTTGTAATAATCATTATTGGTTTATTTACGGCTATTTATTTTATGGGCATTACAAATCATATGATTTTTGGTAATATCTTTAAGATTTAATATAATATGTTTTTAGTGGCGGCGTAGCTCAGCTGGTTAGAGCACAGGACTCATAAGCCTGGGGTCAGTGGTTCAAGTCCACTCGTCGCTACCATATTGACATAAAGTAAGGCGTTATGTATACTTCTTACTATGACTACTAAAAATATTACCATAACTAGCAAAAATCAGATAACCATACCAGCGGATATAGTAAGGAAATTGCAACTTAATAAATATCGTCAGTTAACTATACATAGACGAGGTGATGAGTTAATCCTAAAAGCCCAGCCCGATTTAGAAAAACAACTCTCGGACATATGGAAACAACTACCTAAATTCTCCGGTACTCAAACTAATTCTGAATTAAAATTAACGACCAATGAAGCCTGGAAAAATAAAAGCTTATGACTCGTTACGTAGATACAAACGTTCTTATACGTATTATGACTAATGATGTACCGACGCTAGCCCAAACAGCAATTCAAGAAATAAAAAATAGTAAATCTAAAGAACTTATTATTATCGATGCAGTTTTAGTTGAATTATTTTTTATCCTTGAGTTTAACAAAAAATACGGATTTACCAGAGATAAGATTGAAATTATATTTAATGGTATCTTGGCAATACCACAATTTAGAGTCAGTGACGAAGCAACTAATGCATTTAGTATTTATGTTAGTCATAAAGAACTAGATTTTACAGATTGCTTACTTATCGTCTCAGCAAAGGACAGAAAGGAAAATGTTTTCTCCTTTGATAAAGACTTAAATAAAAATCTA